>NZ_JANFYZ010000010.1 GCF_024460775.1 Desulfovibrio desulfuricans
GCAGCGTACTCAAGTACGTGAGCATCAAAATCCCGGCGCTGACGCATTCAGGGCGGAAAAGACGGGTTTGCGTAAATCAGCCTGACAGGCTCACCCATCCCGCAAAAACTCTCCCCCTGCTTTTGCCTTTTCCTACACCTTCACAAGACCGTGCCGGATGGCAATCTTCACCAGATCCCCCACAGACCCGGCCTGCAACTTGGTAAGCAGATTGTACTTGTGGGTTTCCACAGTCTTGGGGCTGATATACAGTTCTGCAGCGATGCTCTTGACGCTCATGCCGTCAGCCAGCAAACGAAAAATCTCTTTCTCGCGGGGCGAAAGCGCCCCCAGATCAGCCCCTGCATCGGCATTCGCCGTATCGGCAGCCTCGCGCCGCTGACGCAGCATGGCCGCCACACGCCCGCCCGGATCGGGAAAACTCAGATAAATCTCGCCCGCACGCACACTTTCAATGGCGCGCAGCAGCACACCAGGCGATTCAGACTTGCGCACATGCCCCATGATGCCCAGATCAATCAACTCCGGCAGCCAGCGCTGATCTTCATGCCCGGTATAGACCAAAATACGCGTCTGGGGCCGCACCTCAAGCACGGCGCGCCCTGTTTCAAGACCGTTCATGCCGGGCATGCCAAGGTCAAGCACCAGCAAGTGCGGTTGCAAGGATGCCGCCAACGCCACAGCTTCGCCCCCGTTCTGGGCCATGCCCACAACGCGCAGATGCCCGTAAGGCGCGAGCAGACTGCGCACGCCCTCCATAAGCAGCTTGTGATCGTCCACCAGCAAAATACGGCAGACCTCGCCCGGAATATCACCCATTGGCACGGCTTTGCGGCTCTCGCAGCTGATGTTTCGGCCCGCTTCCCCTGTGGCGGCTGTTGGCGTTGATTCCGGCAATGGGGGCAAAGCCGAAAGTCCTCCATGCCCAGAGCGCGCGGCTTGTCAGCCGCAGCAGTCATGATGCGGCACATGGGACAACGCAAGGTTGCCCGGCACCAGCCGCGCCGTTGCAGGGGCATGATCCCTCAAACAGACCAAGGGTGACAAATTTTTTATAAAATGAACAGAGAGGCCAGGCCCAAAAAGATAAAAAAGCCTGCGCCATCGGTGATGGTGGTGAGAAAAATACTTGAAGCCTGCGCGGGGTCGCGCCCCAGCGCCCGAAAAATAAGCGGAATGGAGCCGCCAGCCACAGCGCCCAAAAGCATGTCGCACATGAGCGCTCCGCCCATGACGCCGCCCACCATGGGCAGGCCTGTGAACCACCATGCCGCGAAAAAAGCCACCACAGCCATAGCCATTCCGGTGACAATGCCGATCTTGCCCTCGCGCACCACGGCCATCCAGGCTTTTTTCTGGTCAAAACGGTCTGTGGCCAACTGGCGGATCATCACCGCCAGAGCCTGCTGCCCCGTATTGCCCGCCTGATTGGCCACCATGGGCATGAGCACGGCCAGCACGGCCATCTGGGCGATGGAACCCTCAAACATGTAGACCACGGAGGCCGACAGGGCGGAATTTATCATGTTCACAAACAGCCAGGGCAGGCGCTTGCGCACACTCTCAAGCCAGGGGGTATCCACGCTTTCTTCCGGGTCGGCGCCCACCATGCCCAGCATGTCGGCGCTGGCTTCTTCGTGCATGATGTCCATGATGTCGTCATAGGTAACTACGCCGAGGATATGCCCCTCGTTGTCCACAACGGGCATGGCCATAAAATTGTAGTGCGAAAGCAGGCTTGCCACTTCGCGCTCGTCCGTATCGTAGGTGACGCTGACAACGCTCTGGCCCGAAACCGCGTCGCCCACGATGGTGCCGGGCCGCGCCAGCATGAGGTCGCGCAAAGAAAGCACGCCCACAAGCACCTGATGTTCGTCCACCACATAGGCGTAGTAGGGGCTTTCCTTGTCTTCCATTTCACTGCGGATATGGGCGATAGCTTCGTCTGCCGTGAAATTCTTTTCCAGCAGAATAAGCTCGGTGTTCATGACACCGCCCGCAGAATCCGGATCAAAATTGAGCAGGTTGCGCAATTCTTCCGAATCTTCGCGGTCGAGCTTTTCCAGCAGGGCGTCGCGGTGATCCTCGTCCAGTTCGTCCAGCACGTCGGCGGCGTCGTCGGGCGACATCTCGGCGATAATCTGGGCGGCTACGTCATCGTCCAGATTTTCCAGCACGTCCACGGCCATGTTCTCGTCCAGTTCGGCCAACGCCTCGGCGGCGTCTTCCTTGGACATGCGGCTCAGGGTGCTGACCTGCTTTTCGAGACTCAGATTCTCAAGATGATCGGCCATGTCAGCCGGATGCACGAACTCGGCATCGGCGTATTCTGCGGCAAAATCTTCATCATGGACGTCTGGCCGCTCCGCAGTCAGCAGAGAGGCCGCGTCCGGGCGCAGGGCGTCTTGTTCAGACGAAGGGTGGGGAGGTACTACAGTGGGCTGCGCGCTGCCGGGCTGTTCCGCAGGATCGGTACGGAATTTGTCGTTGTGCTGATCTGCCATGGCGCGCCTTTAATCCAGTCTGTAGCCAAAGTGGAATGGTCGCGCCCAAGGCGCAACCCTGCAACAAGGAGCGGCAAAGCCCCGCCACGGCCAACAGCCAGTGGCAGCCCCAAAACCCGCACACAGTGGCGGCACGGTAATCCGGGGCAAATTTTTGCCATCCCCGGCAGCCAGCCGCAAAACACTGCCGACTGTTAAGCAAAAAACGCGTGATTGTCACCAGCACGTCATGCTTGTGAAAAAACTCATGAAGTCCCGGCAGCTTGACGCGAAACACGGGGCATTCTATCTATTACAGCACACCCGTATTGGGCAACCGCCGCAATCGGGCCATATTTACAGTCTTGCAGCGTGTGCAACGCGCGCCCTGACGGGCGAGTTTCCACTTAGCACGTGCAAGAAATGGGGACAAGCGCAATGTTCACGCCCTGGGCCGCATTTTTCTCTCCCGAAGGTCAGCGGCTACTCCAAAAATCCATCGATCTCGCTCTTGAGGAAGACGGCCCTGAAATGACCGCTCTGGGGCTTTTTGCCCCAGAATCCTCCATGAACGCTGTCATCCGCGCCAAGGAAGATACCCTGGTTGTGGGCCTGCCTGTTATTGGCGCTGTTTTCAAAAGCCTCGGCGCGCCTTTTACGTGGCGCGCGCTGGTCAGGGAAGCCACCTCCGTGCCCTCCATGACAGAGGTTGCGCACATCACGGCCCCTGCCACGGCCATGCTCAAGGCCGAACGCGTCATTCTGAACTTCATCACCCATCTTTCGGGCATTGCCAACCTCACCGCCCGCTATGTGCGAGAACTGGAAGGCACAGGAGTGCGGCTGCTCGATACCCGCAAAACCACTCCCGGTCTGCGCTGGGTCGAGAAATACGCGGTTCAGGCTGGCGGTGGGCACAACCACCGCAAAAACCTGACCGAAATGCTCATGCTCAAAGACAACCACATCGACGCCGCGGGCTCCATCACGGCGGCGGTTGCCAGGTTGCGCGCGCATTACGCGCCCTGCCCGCCCATCGAGGTGGAGTGCCGCACCCTTGACCATGTGCGTGAAGCCGTCGCCGCCAAGGCTGACCGCATCATGATGGACAACATGGACGGCCAGCGCCTTTCCGAGGCTCTCGCCCTTGTGCCGCGCTCCATCGAAACGGAAGTGAGCGGCGGCGTGCGGCTGGATACCATCCGCGCCCTTGCGCTCACCGAGCCGCGCAGGCCCGATTTTATTTCTGTGGGGCGTCTGACCCATTCCGCAGTGTCGGCAGATTTCAGCATGACCCTGCTGGCAGTGTAGCTGCAGCAACAGCCATGCCCGCGTTCTGCTGCCATACTTCCGCACACCGCAAACCGCCAGCCGTGGAAACAACACGCTGACCCACGGCGGCAACCATACGGCGACATTGCGACAACACAGTGACATCACCGGAACAAATTTCCGCATTTGCCACTTCTTTTTTCATACTGTCTGCTGAGGAACCTGAAATGCAAGACACAAGCGCTGCAATCGCATCCCTGAAAAAACAGCTTGGCGCGAATCTGTGTATAATGGGGCACCACTACCAGAATGATAACGTGGTGCGCCACTGCGACATCACCGGAGATTCGCTGGAGCTTGCCCGCCGCGTTCCCGGCATTGACGCGGCCCACATTGTTTTTTGCGGCGTCTATTTTATGGGGGAATCCGCCGCCCTGCTGGCAAAACCCGGCCAGAGCGTGCATCTGCCCAGCCTGGACGCAGACTGCCTCATGTCGCGCATGACCCCGGCCCCCCTGGCCCGCAAGGTGCTGGAGCAGCTCGCAGCCACAGGCCGCAAGATCATTCCGCTGGCTTACGTCAACACCGATCTGGCCCTCAAGGCCGTGGTGGGCGAATTTGGCGGCGCGGTCTGCACATCGGCCAATGCCAGGATCATGCTGCGTTGGGCGCTGGATCAGGGCGACGGCGTGCTCTTTCTGCCCGACAGACATCTGGGCAACAATACCGCCGAAACCTTGGGCATCAGCCAGGATGAGCGCCATGTGCTGCGCGTGGGCGCTGCGGGGCTGGTACAGCCAGAAACCCAGCCCCTTGACCGCAAGCTGTTGCTCTGGCCAGGCTGTTGCGCCATCCACGCGCGTTTTGAACCCGATGATGTGGAGGCCATCCGCGCCGAATACCCCGGCTGCCGCGTCATCGCCCACCCCGAATGCAGGCAGGAAGTCATCGAAGCCTGCGACGGCGCTGGTTCCACGTCATATCTTATCAAGGAGGCGGCCCGCGTAGCCGCCGAAGAACCGGGCACGACCCTGATTGTCGGCACGGAAAACAACCTTGTCTACCGCCTGGCCGAACGCCATGCGGGCCAGTGCCGCATCCTGCCGCTGGGGCATGCCATTTGCGGCAACATGGCCAAGGTTACGGAAAAGAAGCTTCTGGCCACGCTGCAAAGCGTAGCCGCCGGAGCAGCCTCGCCTCTGCACATTGAGGAGAACCTCTGCCCCCCCGCCCGTCTCTCCCTAACCCGCATGCTTGAAGCCTGCGGTAACTGAGGTTTGCGCCGTGAACTCTATTCGCCGCCATGTGCCCGTGCTGATCATCGGCTCGGGCGTTGCCGGATGCACCGCTGCACTTACCCTTGCCGACTCCGGCTGCGACGTTCTCCTGCTCAACGCCGGAGACAGGCTGGCTGACGGCAACTCCGAGCTTGCCCAGGGCGGCATCATCTATCAGGCAAATCCCACGCCAGAACATCCCTCGGACGCACCAGCGCTGGAAAAGGACATTCTGGTTGCAGGGCACAATTATAATTACAACAAGGCCGTCAGTTTTCTGTGCGCGCAAGGCCCGCAGTGCGTGGACGAGGTGCTCATCAAGCGCGCCCAGGTGCCCTTTGACCGCAACGAGGACGGCACGTTCAACCTCACGCGCGAGGGTGGGCATTCCACCCAGCGTATTCTGCACTGCGCCGACTTTTCGGGCCGGGCCATCATGGAGGGCCTCACCGCCCAGGTGTTGGCGCATCCGCGCATCACGCGGCTGCACCGCCGCGCCGCCATCGACCTTCTGACCAGCCACCACCACGCCAAGGCCTCGCAGTACCGCTACGAGGTGCGCAACCGCTGCCTTGGCGCGTACGTGCTCAATGAAGAAACCGGCGAGACGGAAACCATCCTCGCGGACTGGACAGTGCTTGCCACCGGCGGCGTGGGGCAGGTCTTTCTGCACTCCACCAACTCGCCCGGCTGCGTGGGCACGGGTATGTCCATGGCCTTTCGCGCTGGTGTTGACCTTGCCAACCTCGAGTTCATGCAGTTCCACCCAACCGCGCTGTACGAAGAACGCAGCAACCGCCGCTCGCTCATTACCGAGGCCATGCGCGGCGAGGGCGCGCGCCTGCTTGACAGCAAGGGCCGCGCCTTCATGCTTGACCACGACCCCAGGGGCGATCTGGCCCCGCGTGACGTGGTGGCCCAGGCCATGATGGACGAGATGCTGCACACCGGCGCGCCCTGCCTCTATCTGGACGTGAGCGGCGTGGAGCAGGACGTGCCCACGCGCTTTCCTACCGTATACGAAAAGTGCCGCGAGGCCGGCATCGACATCCTCAAGGAACCCATTCCCGTGGTGCCCGCGGCCCACTACTTCTGCGGCGGCGTGCTCACCGACGTGCATGGCCGCACCTCGCTGCACGGACTCTACGCCATCGGCGAATGCGCCTGCACCGGCCTGCACGGGGCCAACCGTCTTGCCAGCACCTCCCTGCTTGAGGCATTGGTATGGGGCGTAAGCAGCGGCAAGGATCTGGCCCACCGAGTGGTGGCCGAAAGCGGCCTGCCCAAGGCTCTGGCCGCAGCCATCCCCGACTGGCGGCACGAAGGCGACGAACGCAGGGACGACCCGGCCCTTGTGGCCCAGGACTGGACAAACATCCGCAATACCATGTGGAACTATGTGGGCATTGCCCGCACAGAGGCGCGCCTGCGCCGCGCCTTTGAAGATATGCGCGACCTTGTGCGGCATATCCACGACTTTTACAAGCGCACACGCATATCGCGGCGGCTGGTGGATCTTTTCCACGGCTCGCAGACCTCGTACATCATCACGCAGGCCGCGTTGCGCAACAAGGTAAGTATTGGCTGCCACCATCGGGTGGATTAAAGTGCATGTCGGCCACGGCCCTTGCCTGAACACATTTTAGCAAAATCGGCTGAATGTCTGCGTTGCGCGGCGCATGCCCGCAACTGCGATTTGGCCACTGAAGTTTTGAAGCTGGAGAAACCTGAATGAAAAAAGCATATTTGCCTGCCGCCGTGGTGATTCTGATCGCGGCGGGTTTTCTGGGTCTGTTTTTCGGCCTGAGCCCTCTGGTGGAGGGACAGGTACAGAGGGGCATCCAGAACATCGGCATCTCCGGCGACGGCATATCCACGCAGGCCGCGGTGGACAGGGTGGAATTTTCTCCCCTGTCGCGCACCCTGACCCTGTACGGCCTGCGCCTGCGCGGTGAAACGCCTCAGGGGCCCCTTGCGTATGAAGTAGCGGAGGTTTCCCTCCGCATTCCCCTGCGCATGCTGCTGGCCTACACACCCTTGCGGTCCATGGTGCTGAAGGATGTGGGCATGATGCCCGTGGCCGAAAACATCGTGGTGCGCAACCTGGCCCTGCGTACGCCCGAGGCCCGCGGCTCGGTGCAGCGCGAAGAAATTGACGAACTGCGCAGTCAGAGCGAGCTGGTGGCCCGTTTTCTTGACGGTGCCCCCATCGACGCGCTGGCCGCCACGTATCTCATGAGCGCAGACAAGGCGCACAGCTTTTTTCTGAGCGTCAGCATTCCCGGCAAGGAAGGTCTGGCCCAACTGACCATTAAGGAATCGCTGATCAAGGGATGGGACGGCGCTTCCGTTGAGCATATGCGCATTGAAGACATGCAGAGCCGCCTCGATGGACACGAGAGCATGCGCATGGCGAGCTTTGAAGCCAACGGCCTCACCCTGCCGGAGCTGGGCCTGCTGCACCGCCTTATGGACGCAGCCGCCATGAGTGAAAACGACATGGACGCAGCCGTTAAGGCCCTTGGCCCGATTGTGGAAGAAATTCTGGCTGCCGACCCGCCCCTTGTGCGGCAGGTGCGCGCCTCGGGCATGACCTTTGCCGTGGAAAACGGCAGCGTGACTGTTGGCAGCGTGGGTTTTGACTGGCTTTCCAACTCGCCGCGCCACACAACCAGCTTTATCCGCGACCTTGCGGCCTCCAAAAGCCTGCTTGAGGATGCGTCCGGCCTTGCCATGCCCGCGCTCAAGGCCAACATGACCTTTGAAAGCCTTGGCCTGAGCACGGCCTCGCACAAAAAAACAATGTCCATCAAGGCCGAAGGCCTCGCGGACGTGAACTGCTCATTCACCCTGTACGATGCCGGAATCATCAGTACCAGCGAGCAAGCCCTGCTGATGCAAAGCTTCAGCGATCTGCACCTCGCTGTGAAGGATCACGGAGTGCTGGCCTGGGTTGGCCTCAATCTTTCCCACGACGGACGTGCAGCAGCCACGGCCCTGCACCAGACCCTGGACAAGGGGCTGGATCTCGCCCCCACCCCGCAGAACAACGCCATCCGTCAGGCCCTGCTGACCTTTGTGCAGCGCCCGGGGCAGCTTGAAGCCGCCAGCGCCAAAGGCCAGCGCATAGGCATTCTGCAAATACTGGCCGCACTGAACGACCCCGGCGCGCTGTTTACCTGCTCCGCCGTTGCCGGTCAGAAGACGCTGGAAGAACAGATCAACGCCCTTGCGGCGCAAACCGCCAAAACATCCGCCCCCGCCGAAGCAGCGGGAAAGTAGCATATGCGCAAACTCTGTCTCAAAAAAAATGAAGATCGGCGTCTGCGCGCCGGGCACCTCTGGGTATTCGCCAATGAGGTGGACGTAAAACAAAGCCCGCTCACCGACTTTGCCCCCGGTGAGTCCGCAACCCTCTGCGACTGGCGCGGCGCGCCCCTTGGCAGCGTGTGCGTCAATCCTGCTTCGCTTATCTGCGCCCGCCTGCACAGCCGCAAGCCCGATGTGGAGCTGGACGAGGCCCTGCTGGCCCAAAGGCTGGAATCGGCACTGGCCCTGCGCCAGCGCCTCTACCCCGGCCCCTGGTACAGACTTTGCCACGGCGAGGGCGATTTTTTGCCCGGTCTGGTCATTGACCGCTACGGCGACCACCTGACCGTGCAGGTTACCACTGCGGGCATGGAGCAAAGGCGCGAAGCGCTCACAGCCGCCCTGCACACGCTGCTGCATCACACATCCATTCTCTGGGCCAACGACCTAGCCGCGCGCGGGCTTGAGAACCTCTCCCGCGAGCAGCAGAGCGAAGGCCAGTTGCCTGAAAGGCTGGAAGTGCCGGAAAACGGCTGCCGCTTTTTCGCACCCTGCGCCACAGGCCAGAAAACGGGCTGGTTTTACGACCAGCGCCCCAACAGGGCGGAACTGGCACGCTATGCCAAGGATGCCGATGTGCTGGATATTTTCAGCTATGTTGGCGGGTTCGGCGTTACCGCAGCGGCTGCGGGCGCGCGCTCCGTCACCTTTGTGGACGCCTCGGCCCAGGCGCTCGCCTTTGCGGAAGAAAACGCCAGGGCCAACGCCCCCGGCTGCGAAGCCCACACCCTGTGCGGCGACGCCTTTGACCTGCTGCGCCAGATGCGCGACGAGGGCCGCCGTTTTCAGGCCATCAGCCTTGATCCACCGGCCTTCATCAAGCGCCGCAAGGACGCTGCCCTCGGGCTTGCGGCCTATAAACAGGCCAATGATCTGGCGGTGCAACTGCTGACGCCGGGGGGCATACTTGCCACCTCCTCCTGTTCACACCATCTTGAAACGCAGTCTTTGCGCGCTTGCTTGACGCAGGCCGCCGCCAAGCGCAAACTGCATGCCCGTATTCTTTTTGCCGGAGGCCAGGGGCCGGATCATCCCATCCACGCCGCCATGCCCGAAACGGCCTATCTGAAGTGCTTTATCGCCCAAGTGGGCGCTTAACTAGAAGGATTTGACATGCTGAACAAAGTCCGCCTGCTCACCCCTGGCCCCACGCCTCTGCCGGAGCGCGTGCGTCTTGTGCTTGCCAAAGACATGATCCACCACCGCAAAAGCGAATTCAAGGCCGTGATGGGCCGGGTTCAGGAGCGCCTGCGCGTGCTGTTCGGCACGGACGATGTGGTTCTGCCCCTATCCTGTTCCGGCACGGGCGCCATGACGGCGGCGGTGTACAGTCTGTTTACCCCCGGTCAGCGCGTGCTGGTGGTTGAGGGCGGCAAGTTTGGTCAGCGCTGGCGCGAGATCGCTGTTTCGCGCGGGCTTGAAGTCACCACCATTGAAGTGCCGTGGGGCGAAGCCGTTGACCCGCAGGCGGTAGCGGCGGCCCTCAAGGCCGACCCGGGCATCGCGGCGGTGCTCATCCAGCACTCCGAAACCTCCACCGGCGTCCTGCATCCTGTGGAAGAAGTGGCCCGCATCACCCGCGATACCGACACCCTGCTGCTGGTGGACGGCATCTCTGCCGTGAGCCTCGCGCCCTGCCCCATGGACCAGTGGGGTATCGACTGTCTTGTCACCGGCTCGCAAAAAGGCCTCATGCTGCCCCCCGGCCTTGCGCTGCTGGCGCTCTCGCCCCGCGCATGGAAAAGGGCCGAAAGCGTCACGCCCGGCTGCTTCTATTTCAACCTGCCCAAGGAAAGGGCCAAAATCGCTCAGGGGCAGACCCTGTTCACCTCTGCGGTGAACCTTGTGGTCGGCCTGGACGAAAGCCTTGAAATGCTGCTGGAAAACGGGCTTGAAGCCATTTACGCCAAGCAGTGGGCGCTGACCATGCTGGCACGCGCGGGCGTTGCCGCCATGGGCCTTGAGCTTTACGCCAAAACCCACTTTGCCTGGGGCATCACCAGCGTCATGCTGCCTGCGGGCGTTGACGGCACCGAAGTGCTGCGCATCGCCATGGACAACTACGGCGTGTGCATGGCTGGCGGGCAGGATCACATGAAGGGCCGGATGGTGCGCATAGGCCATATGGGCTGGGTGGACTGGGCCGATCTGGTGGCCGGGCTGCATGCCCTCAACCGGGGCATCATTGAAGCGGGTGGACACTGCGGCTCACGTGACTATCTTGAAGAAGCGCTGGCCGCCTACCGCATGGCCCTGGCGGGCAAACCCGGCGAGCCGCTGCCGCTGATCCACAGCTAGGCCGCAAGCCCTTGCGCTGGTGGTAAAAGCTTGTATGCTGGGCGCAGGCATTTGGCGCAAACTGCTGTTACCGTAACCGTTTACGTGCCACGAGGTCGCCATGAGTGACAATAACTGCGGCTGTAAGGCCGATGGCCCCATGCCGGAAGTGACGTTTTCGACCTTTATCATTTCGCTGGCGTCATCGGCTCTGGTGCATCTGGGCGAAGTGCCCAATCCCGAAACCGGCGGCACGGAAACAAACCTGCCGCTGGCAAAGCACAGCATTGACGTGCTGGAAATGCTGCGCGCCAAGACCGAAAACGGGCTGGAAGAACAGGAGCAAAAGCTGCTGGAAAGCATCCTCTACGAACTGCGCATGAAGTTCGTGATCAAGTGCGGCCCGGACTGCGCCTGTCAGTCAAAAAAAGCTTGAGGCACTGCGGTGCGGCGCAAACAGCGGCAATCTGCCGTCTGCGCGGCGCGGCCCCGTCACTACCATTGACCATAGTTTCCAAAGGATCGGCGGCATGAAGACAATCAATGTGGGTCTGGTGGGCATTACCGGCTACGCGGGCATGGAGCTGACGCGGCTTCTCGTGAGCCATCCTTCCATGCGGCTTGCCATGGCCTGTTCGCGGGCAGAATCCGGCAAACGGCTGGGGGATTTCTATCCTTTTCTGAACCACATGCCCGGCGCGGATGTGGTCATCAGCGTATTTGACCCGCAGGAAGCCGCCCGCCAGTGCGATGTGGTCTTTCTTGCCGTGCCCGCAGGCACAGCCATGGATATGGCTGAAATGCTGTTGCGCGCCGGAGTGAAGGTTGTTGACCTCTCGGCGGATTTTCGTCTGCGCGATCCAGAAACCTATGCTACATGGTACAAACGCGAGCATGTGTGCACTGATCTGCTGCACAAGGCCGTGTACGGCCTGCCCGAACTGTACGCCGCTGAAATCGCGGGGGCCAAGCTTATCGCCAACCCCGGCTGTTACCCCACCTCGGTGATTCTGGGCCTGTACGCCGCCATCAAGAACGATCTCGTGCATACAGACGACATCGTGGTGGACGCCAAATCCGGAGCCACGGGCGCTGGCCGCAAGGCGGCCGTGCCTACGCTGTTCTGCGAAATTTCCGACAATTTCCGCGCCTACGGCCTGCCCACGCACCGCCATACGCCGGAAATCGAGCAGGAACTCAGCCTGCTGGCGGGCCACGACATGCGGGTTTCGTTCAACACGCACATCTTGCCCACCAACAGGGGCATTTTGTCCACCATCTACACCAAGCTCAAAAACCCCGCCACCAGTCTGGACGAAGTGCGCGAGGCCTTTACCCGCACGTGGGAACACAGCCCGTGGATTCGCATCCTGCCCAAGGGGGCGCTGCCGGAAACCCGTTTTGTGCGCGGCAGCATGTTCTGCGACCTTGGTCTTGTGGTAGACCCCCGTACAGGGCGGCTCATCATCGTTTCCGCCATCGACAATCTGTGCAGGGGCGCATCCGGTCAGGCCATGGCCAACGCAAACCTCATGTGCGGGCTGCCGGTAGAAACGGGCCTCAATACTTTGGCCCCGCTGGCCTAATGATATATTAACAATATGGCCCTGTTGCCCCCTGCCTGCGTCAGTAAGCCTTTTTATTCCGGTCGAGTACCGAAGCAGTACACTCTCTCCATAAAAAGGCTTACTTCCTTGGCAGGGAACAAAATTTCTCATATTGTTAACATATCATGGACCTGATACACACAACCATTTTACATTCAAGGCTCGGCAGAAAGGCTTTTTATTCCTGCTGGATGCAGCACATGCGTTGCAGGTAAAAAGCCTTTCTCCTTGCCGGAACTGCCAGTAATGGCCGAGCCTTTGCCCCGGAGAATGCCGCCAGAGTTTTGCCCGCCGATCCCCTGCGGGCCGCAAAAAAGGAATGCCCATGCAACTGGAAACCGCCTTTCAGAATCCGCAACTGTGCCACAGCCTTCTTGATCGCCTTAACCGCGCCCTTGATGGTCGCACAATGCGCTTCATGGAAGTGTGCGGCACCCATACAGTTGCCATCTTCCAGAGCGGCCTGCGCTCGCTCCTGCCCAAATCGGTAACGCACCTTTCCGGCCCCGGCTGCCCCGTATGCGTCACGCATGATGCGGAAGTTGCCGCCTTTCTTGAGCTTGCGGGCCGTGACCGCGTCATCATAGCCACCTTTGGGGACCTTTTGCGCGTGCCCGGCCCCGGCGGCCTCAGCCTCAAACACGCTCAGGCCCAGGGCGCGCGGGTTGAGATTGTCTATTCGCCTCTGGACGCCCTGACCCTTGCGGCGGCCAACCCCGGCGATACAGTGGTTTTTCTGGGCATTGGTTTTGAAACCACCGCCCCCACCGTGGCCGCCACCCTGCTCACCGCCCAGCAGCGCGGGCTGAACAACTTCTGCGTGCTCTCCCTGCACAAGCTTGTGCCCCCCGCCCTGCGCATTCTGCTTGAAGACAGCCAGTGCGGCGTAGAAGCCTTTTTGCTGCCGGGGCACGTTTCCACCATTCTTGGGCTGGAGCCCTACGCCTTTCTGGCGCGCGATTTTCATGTTCCCGGCATTGTGGGCGGCTTCCAGCCCGCCGACATTCTGCTGGCCCTCTGCCTCATGGCCGAGCAGATGCGCGACGGCAAGCCCGATGTGGTCAATGCCTACCCCCGCGCCGTGGACGACACGGGCAACCCCCGCGCCCGCGCCCTGCTGGAACAGTTTTTCCAACCGGCGGACGCCCTGTGGCGCGGCATAGGCCGCATACCCCAGAGCGGCCTGGCCCTGCGCCCGGAATATGAGAGTATGGACGCCATGAAGCGCCTTGACCTCACCTTGCCGGATGTCCCCCCCCTGCCCGGCTGTCGCTGCGGCGATGTGCTCAAGGGGCGCATCACCCCGCCGGACTGTCCGCTTTTCGGCAAGCGCTGCACCCCCGCCAATCCCGTTGGCCCATGTATGGTTTCTACCGAGGGCAGTTGCGCGGCCTACTTTAAATATTCGGAGCGATAATGGACGATTGCCTTCTTCTTGATGCTGGCAGCGGCGGCAGAGCCTCGCAGCGCCTTATTGCACAGTGTTTCATGCGCCATTTTGCCAATCCCCTGCTGGAACGCATGGACGATGCAGCGCTTTTGACCGATATCTCCGGCCCGTTGGCCATGAGCACCGATTCCTACACGGTGACGCCCCTGTTTTTCGCAGGCGGCAGCATCGGCAGTCTGGCTGTGCATGGCACCGTCAACGATGTCGCCATGCTGGGGGCACGGCCCCGCTACCTGAGCTGCGGTTTCATTCTTGAAGAAGGCCTGCCCCTCGAAACCCTTGAGCGCGTCGTGGCCGACATGGGCTCGGCAGCTCGCGAGGCGGGCGTGAGCATTGTGACGGGCGACACCAAGGTTGTGCCGCGCGGTGCTTGCGACAAAATTTTCATCAATACCACAGGCATCGGGCAGGTGTTTGCCTCGCCCTCGCCCTCGGGCCATAATGCCCGGCCCGGCGATGTGGTGCTGGTCAGCGGAGCCATGGGCGACCACGGCCTTACGGTCATGGGCAGCCGCGAAGGCCTGTCCTTCCTTACGGACGTGGCCTCAGACTCCGCCCCGCTGAACCACATGATTGAAGACATCATCAACACTGTGGGCGAGGTGCATGTGCTGCGCGACCCCACTCGCGGCGGGCTTGCCACCACGCTCAACGAAATCGCCGAGCAGTCGCAGGTGTCCATCCTGCTTGACGAGGCCAGCGTTCCCGTTCACGAAGCCGTGCGCAACGGCTGTTCCTTCCTCGGCATGGATCCGCTGTACCTTGCCAACGAAGGCAAATGCATCTGCATTGTGCCCGAAAGCAGCGCGGAAGCAGCCCTTGAGGCCATGCGCCGCTCGCCCTACGGCAAGGAAGCCGCCCGCATCGGCACGGTAACGGAAGGCAAGGCGCAGGTGGCGCTGCAAACCCTCATAGGGGGCCGCCGCCTGCTGGGTATGCTGGAGGGCGCGCAGTTGCCCCGCATCTGTTAGGGCATGCCACTACGGTTCTTTTGCCCCCTGAAACTGTTGTCTTTGTTTCAACCGAATGCGGGAGCCCCCCGCCTGAAAGGAAAAAATATGGATTCCACCTATCAGCGCGCCATGAACGCCAACGTGACCCCGCAGATTTTTTCCACCATGGTGAGCAATGCGCAAAAGGTGGCCGAAGCCTTTGCCGGTTCCGGCTCCGCCACTGTGGATGCAGAGAGCATTGCCGCCGTGTTCAGCCGCATGGTGGTTGCCCAGATCGAGATGTTTGAAAAGAAATAACGTTCGCTGCACAAGATATGCAAAGGCAGAGGCCGTCCCAAGGGACGGCCTCTGCCTTTTACACATTGCACATTCTGCTCTTTGCCCCTGCTTCAGACGGAGCCTGCCAAAACTGCAAGCAAAACAGATGATTATTAGTGTGGGGCGTTTCCCCCGCAAAGAATGCCCGCTAAATAATCCAGGGCGACATGTCCGCCCCTTTGCGCAGGGCCTCGCGCACGTCAGACCAGTGCCTTTCCATATCTTCCAGTCGGGCCAGCAGGGCGTCTTCCGCCGGGGTGCGCGCCAGCACAGCGGCCACGGCCCCCTGTTCAAACACCAGCCGCCTGTCTGCCGCCAAAGCCAGCACGGGATCGTGCGTTGCCATGACAATAATCTTGTCCGATGCCAGCAGCAGATCAAGGGCCTTGCGCTTGTCCACTCCGGCGTTTTCAATTTCGTCAATGAGCAGCACGGGCGACCAACTGAGCAGGGCTGTATCCGCAATCATCAGGGCTCGCGACTGCCCGCCGGAAAGCTGGGTCAACTGCGTACACCCGTCAAAGGATTCGCCAGCCAGTTCGTTGGCGGCGGCAAAAACCCTGGCCGCAGCGGTTTCGGGGTCTGGCACCTCGCGGCTCAGGGCGTGGGTGCGCAAAAAATCCAGTACGCCCATATCCAGCACAAAATTCATGTTCTGGGTCAGCTGGGCCACCAGCCGCCCCTGCAGATCAAAGCGCGTGTCTTCATCGGGTTCTGCGCCGTTGAGCAGCACGGTGCGGCCAGTTGGGGTATCGCCTGCGGCCAGCGACTCAATATCGCTCAAAAAGCGGCTCTTGCCAGCGCCCGTTGGCCCCAACAGGGCCGTGATTTCACCGGGGCGGAAGTGAATCTGCGTTTTTTCCGGCTGGCCTGCCTTGTCGCGCCCAGGGGTCAGGCTCAGGCTGCGCAGGGCCAGCTCCATATTTTCACGCTCCATGGCCTTCTCCAAATTCCGCCTTTTTGACGTTGCCCTTCTGGTAACGCGCGCCGATGCGCATTTCGCTCAGGCAATAGGAGCAGATGGCTGCGGGCATGGCGAAGCGCAGCCGCATGTCGGTTACGGAGGCGATGTCCGGCGCAATGGCCATGATGGCGGCAAGCTCCGCGCAGCCCTGACCTGTCAGGCCGTTCACGTGACGGATAACGGCCCGCTGGTTCATCTGCCGGATGCGGTAGCGGTAAACCTCGCGCTCTGCCTGCGAAACAAGATCGCCCTTGGTCACGGCCACCACATCGGCCAGCCGCAGCATGGGGCCGATTTTTTCCGGCGCGTCGATGCCCATGAGGTTGTCGATGACGCACAGGGCCAAAGCCCCGCGCAGATGCGGCGAGCAACGGTTGCACAGGCCTGCTGTTTCGATAATGCAGATGTCGGCCCCGGTTTCTGCGGCCCAGGCAAAGGCTTCTTCCAGATTGGTGGCAAAAAAGTGATCGGGGCAGAGCCCGCCGGAAAGCGCGACGGAAACGGGAATATCCGCCGCCGCGTAGAGTTCGTCGTCGCGGGTTTGCAGGCAGTCAAACTTGATGACGGCGCAGGTTGCGCCCCGCGCCTTCAGGGCCGCGCCAGCCCTGACCACAAGCGAGGTCTTGCCGCACGCGGGCGGCCCCGCCACGGTTATGAGACGCATGCCGTGCCCGCCTGCAACCGCCGGAACTTCAAGGCCAGAATATCGCGCAGGCTGTTCACGTCGTTGCTTTCCACAAAATCCCAGCCCACCCATTTGAGTTTTGCCCCTGCGGGCAACTGCGAGGGGCGCGAACCGTCCACAGGGATGAACCATGCGGCGCTGTCTATGCCGCCAAAGCCATTGGCAAAGAAGTCCAGCACCGGGGCCAGACGCGCCTTTTCCGATTTTTTTGCCAGCAGGTAGAGGGGGCTTGCGGCTGCGCCGTCCTCAGGCCAGACAATTTCCACGTGTTCCGGAAGCTTGGTGCTCTCGGCAAAAAACAGGGGGATGATAAAGATGCCCCCGGCATCGGACGCGGCGGTGCCGCAGACCTTTGCCATGCGCGAGGAGTGCATGAAACTTTTGATGTTGGCGGCAAGACCGGTAACGCCCGGTTCGCCAAAATCCTTGTACTGGTTGAGGAGCACGGCATCAGCCATGTCGTCGCCATCGCCACACATGACAATCTGCCCGCGATAACGGGGATTCATGAGGTCTGCCCAGTTTTTCGGCGCGGGCAGGCCGTCCAGCTTTTTGTAGTCTACCAGAAAAATGTACGGGGTCACGCCGTAGATGGTATAGGCCCCGGCGGGGTCAATCAGTCCGGCATCAGCGTACAGAGGGTTCAGCACGCGGGGCTGCACGCTTTCAAAAATGCCCGTGTTGACGAAACGCCGCACAAATTCGCCGCGCCAGAAGTCGCCATAGCCAATGGACGCTATAACGGCGGGCAGCTTGTTTGCGTCAGATTCCATATACAGCGGGTCGTAAGGATCAACCGAGGTGCAGCCCATGGGGATATGCGCCGTCAGGGGCGGGGTTGCCGCTGCGGCAATGGCCTCGATTCGCTCCTTGACCACAAGCTTTACCGGGCAGGGGGCATAGAGCAGCAGGTCGGTTTTGCCCATAATGGGGATGTCCTCCTGCTGCTGCAATGACTGCATGAGATGTTCAAGCCTTTTCATGGTGCCTCTTTCCGCAAAAAGTTTGGGAACCGCTCTGGGTAGAGCAAGGAACATGCCGATGCAAGGCTCAGCTCAACATACCGATATGTAAGTTAATTTATCTTTCACCTTCAGCCGGAGTCCAAACAATATTGTACCGCAGCCGCAGTTCGATACAATATTGGCGCGCAGTACGGTATATGCTGGGGCAGTCTGTGAAGTACCGCTAATCCAGCG
This sequence comes from Desulfovibrio desulfuricans, assembly GCF_024460775.1. Classification (NCBI taxonomy): domain Bacteria; kingdom Pseudomonadati; phylum Thermodesulfobacteriota; class Desulfovibrionia; order Desulfovibrionales; family Desulfovibrionaceae; genus Desulfovibrio; species Desulfovibrio desulfuricans. Next base: position 17,855 of record NZ_JANFYZ010000010.1, read on the forward strand.
CGCTGAAGAGCAGCATGATGTTCAGCGCTGTCACGATGCCTGTGAGCGTGTAGAGCAGCAGCTTTGTGCCCTTGCCGTTGGCGTATTTGCCCATGACCTTGGGGGACGATGTCAGCGCCACCAGCGAAATCATGGTGATGGGCAACTGTACCGAAAGAGCCATCTGCGAGAGCAGCAAGCCCTTGAAGGGGTCGCTGGTCAGCCAGATGAGCACAAGGCCGCAGCCCAGCGAGCCAACAATGCCCATGACGCTGTGCTTGTCCTTGGTATTGTAGGGTTCGCCCGCCATGCCAGATGTCATGATGCCGCCCGCCATGCCCGATGTGACGGACGAGGCCACCCCGGCAAACAGCAGGGCCACGGCAAAAATCACGGAGGCGCTGTCGCCCAGTAGGGGTTTGAGCAGGTCGCGGGCCTGTTCAAGCTCCGTCACATGCTCCCCCGCTGTCCAGAACACCGCAGCAGCCAGAATAATCATGGCGCTATTGATGGCCCAACCCACCAGCATGGCAAAGAGCGTGTCAAAAAATTCATAGTCGAGCCTTTTTTTGATAAAGGCATCACCCTCAAGATTCCACTGACGGCTCTGAATAATTTCGGAATGCAAAAAAAGATTGTGCGGCATGACCACCGCGCCAAGTACGCTCATGATCACCAGCATGGAACCTTCGGGAAAGGCTGGCATCACCCAGCCCACCGCAGCCTTGGGAACCCACCCGGAAGGCACCAGCCACAGTTCGTACAAAAAGGCGATGCCGATCAGCGACACAAAGCCGATGATCCACTTTTCAACCTTGTTATACGTATTGAGCAGCAAAAGCCCGCCAGCCAGAAGGGCCGTAAGGGTTGCGCCAATGGGCAGGGGAATGGAAAAGAGCATGCGCAGGGCAATGGCCCCGCCGAGGATTTCAGCCATGCTGGTCATGACCGAAGCGCCAAAGGCGCTAAACAGCACGAGTCGGCCAATGGTGCAGGGAAAATACTCCGTTATGGCCTCGGCCATGCACTTGCCCGTCACAATACCCAGATGCGCCGCATTGTGCTGCAATACAATGAGCATAAAGGTGGAAAGGCTCACCATCCACAGCAGGGAATAACCGTACTCCGCCCCGGCGGCCAGATTGGCGGCCCAGTTGCCGGGGTCGATAAAACCCACTGTCACCAGCAGGCCAGGCCCCACAAATTTGAGGAATTCTTCGCCCTTATGGGTAATGCCCGACACATTGCACTTGCTCCAAAAGCTTGTTGCACTCATGCAAACCTTCCCGATCTTTAATTTTGAATAACCGGCGGTGCGCAGCCTGACCGCGCAGCAACACCGGATGCTGCCGTATTGCAACCTGACGGTATACGCACTCATGGGCAGCAGGCAAGTGCGGTCTGCCCCTCTTGCGCGCACGGGGAGTAGTACGTATGTGTCACCTGCCCCCATCGTTTTTTTTCATGTTACATTTGTATTTCAGATATTAAGATTCTGAAAAACAAACCGATAATCTTGTTAGCGTCAGATCCGCCAGGCTGGACGCATGTCCACTTCAGATTGAGCAGGAGCCTTGCTATGACTATCAGACTGCGCGTTATTCTTGGATTCCTTTTTACAATTATTGTGATGGCAGCAGGCACCCTGCCCTTTATGATCATGACCATGCGCAACAATGCCGAGGAAAGCTATACTTCCAATTCCTCAACCCAGTTGCGCCTCATGAACAACTATGTGGAAACATTCATCAGCGGGGCGGAACGCGATGTCGCCCTTCTGGCGCAGGAACCTTACATTGCTGAAGCTGTGGGTCTTTTCCCCAACTTCTCCAACAATAAAGAAGCGGACGTTTTTCTTCGGGCCGATCTTTCGGTAGATGCCTTCAAAACCGTTCAGCCGCTGGTGCGGCTTGACGAAGGCTCCGAAGATTACGTGGAAGCCTACGCAGGCTACACTGACGGCAGCTACGCGACCTCTGCCGACAATACCAAGGTACCTGCTGGTTACAATACCAGCAAGCGGCCCTGGTACACGCAGCGCGCGGCTTCGTCGCAAAAGGTCGGCCTGGCCGACAGCTACCTTTCCATCACTGGTGAGCTGGTGGTGGCCATCACGCACAAAATGTTTTCGCGGCGGGGCGACTTTACGGGCGTTCTGGGCATCGACGTTTCGCTCAACGGCCTGTCGCAGCGCTTTGCCGAACTCAATTTCGGCAAGACCGGCTACTTCATGCTGCTCGAAAACACGGGGCGCATCCTCTGCGACCCGCGCAACAAGGATCTGACGGGCAAGATCATTGGCAAGGACATACAGGATCCCGGCCTTGTAAAGCTGTTTGGCACCAAGGACGGCATGCTGCAAACCGTTGTGAACGGACATGAAGTACGCGCCAATGTGCTCACCACGCCGCATGGCTGGAAGATCCTCATGCTCCAGTCTGAAGAAGAAATTCTTGCGTCCACCAACACCGCCGTGCGTGCCAGCGTAATCATTACCCTCAGCGTTGCCCTGATCATGCTGCTGATCGCCTGGGCCATAGCGCGCTCCATCAATCGGCCCTTGAGCCTTATTGTTAAAGAGGCCGACAAGGTCGCCACCGGCGATCTCAACGTGAATCTTGACGCCCGGCAGTTCTACGGCGAGCTGGCCGAGCTGCACGCTGCCCTGCTGAACATGGTTGGCAACCTGCAGGAAATGATCACCACTTCCCGCCAGAAGAGCGAGGAGGCCGAGCAGCAGACAGCCCTGGCAAAAGCCGCCACAGAGCAGGCAGAGGCCGCGCGCAAAGAGGCGGAAAACGCCCGCCGCGAGGGCATGCTCTCTGCCGCCATGCAACTGGAAGAAGTGGTGAAGGTCATATCCTCCGCGTCCAACGAGCTTGAAGCCCACATAGGCCAGGCCAACCACCTTTCGAGCGAGTCTGCACTGCGCCTCGGCGATGCTGCCACAGCCATGAACCAGATGAACGCCACGGTGCGCGAGGTGGCGAGCAATGCCTCGTCCGCTTCCGACATGTCTGACCAGACCAGAGCCAATGCCGAAAACGGCGAAAAAATCGTGCAGCAGGCCCTGCAAAGCATTGACCGCGTACACTCGGTTTCCATGGCGCTCAAGGATGACATGGGTACGCTCAACGAGCATGCCCAGGCCATCAGCCGCATCATGAACGTTATTTCAGACATAGCCGACCAGACCAACCTGCTGGCCCTCAACGCCGCCATTGAAGCGGCCCGCGCTGGCGAGGCCGGACGCGGCTTTGCCGTGGTGGCCGATGAGGTGCGCAAACTGGCGGAAAAGACCATGGCTTCCACCAACGATGTGGGCAACGCCATTGCGGCCATCCAGCAAAGCACATCCAAGAGCGTGCAAAGCATGGACAACGCCCTTGAGCAGGTGCAAACCGCCACAACGTTTGCCAACAAGTCGGGTGAAGCCCTGCGCGAAATCGTCAACAACGCGCTTTCCACTGCCGATCAGGTGCGCGCCATCGCAACTGCCAGCGAGGAACAGTCCGCAAGCAGCGACGAGATCAACAAGTCCATTCTTGAGGTCAATGAACGCTCCGAGCAGACGGCCCACGCCATGAACGCCGCTTCCGGCTCTGTGGCGGATCTGGCAACCCAGGCCAACACGCTGAGTCAGCTGGTGGCCGACATGAAGCGCGGCTAACGCGACACATACCTTGCAACACCCATCGGGGCGTCCGCCATGCAAAGGTGGACGCCCTTTTTATTGACGCGTGGCAAAAGCTGCAGAGCCTTGTCCGGCGCATCGGCAAATATGGGATTGCGCCACGCAATTGTAACAAATCCATCATACATAACAGTCGTAAGCGCGGGTAGTTATTGCCCTGATGGTTACGCCAATGCCACGGGAGTACACGATGAAGCCTTCGGCTGTTATGAACAACAGGGAACTGAGCTGGCTCAGCTTTAACGAACGAATATTGCAGGAAGCCCGCGACCACTCCACGCCGCTTATGCAGCGGCTGCGCTTTCTGGGTATTTTTTCCAGCAATCAGGACGAATTCATCAAGGTTCGCGTGGCTTCCCTTGTGCGACTTACCCGCTCCAAAAGCAAAATAAAGCCGCTGCTCATGGGCGGCTTGACCCCGGATGAAGCCTTGCAGCGCGTTAACGACAAGGCCGCCACCGCGCAAACGGCCTTTCGCGAAACCTACGAGGAAGTGCTGGACGCAATGGAGCACGAGGGCATACGCGTGCGAGACGAAACCGAACTCAGCGAAGGCCAGGATGCCTTTTGCCGGGGATATTTCGGCAATGTGGTCTATCCACAGCTGGTGCCGCTTATTCTGAACAAATCCGCCCGGCTGCCCTTTCTGCAAGACAGCCAGATATACCATGCTGTCAAGATGGAATCAGACGCGGCCCCCGGCAAATGCCGCTATGCGGTGCTGCGCATCCCCGTCAACGCGGCCTGCCCGCGCTTTGTGGAAATGCCCTCGTCACCCGGCTGCCACGACATCATCTTTGTGGACGACATCATCAGGCTGTGCCTGAACAATATTTTCTTCATGTTCAACTACGACCGCATTTCCGCATACACCTTCAAGGTAATGCGCGATGCGGAGCTGAGCCTTGACGACGACGTGTCCAAAAGCCTCATTGAAAAAATGGAAGAAGGGCTGGAGCACCGCCTGCGGGGCCGCCCCGTGCGCCTTATCTACGACAGCGCCATGCCCGAAGACCTGCTCTTTCTGCTGGCCTCAAAGCTCAACCTCAAAAAGAGCGAGCTTGACCCTGGCGCGCGCTACCATATGATGCGCAGCCTCATGAACTTTCCGCGCGTGCGGCCCGATCTGGAAAACGCCGTCATGCCCGCCCTCACCCATCCGGATATCAAACCATTTTCCAGCATTCTCAAGGTGGTGCGCAACAAGGATATTCTGCTGCACTTTCCCTACCACACATTCAATCATGTGGTGGAATTTCTGTGCGAGGCGGCCATTGACCCCAAGGTGACAGATATTTCCATCACCCTGTACCGCACGGCAGACCATTCGCGTATCATCAATGCCCTTATAAATGCGGCGCAGAACGGCAAAAGGGTTACGGCCTGCGTAGAGCTCATGGCCCGCTTTGATGAAGAGCGCAATGTCAAAAGCATCGACATGCTGCATCAGGGCGGAGTGCGCGTTATCCACGGCCTCAAGGACCTCAAGGTGCACAGCAAGGTCATTCTTGTTGAGCGCGTCGAGGGCAGCAAAAAAACAGGCTATGTCTACATCGGCACCGGCAACTTCAACGAAGATACGGCGCGGCTGTACAGCGACATGGGGCTGCTGACAGCCAATCCCGGATTTGCGGAAGACGCCCGCACCATCTTCAATTTTCTCAATGCCTCGCACAAGCCGGTTTCGTGCCGGGAGCTGGTGGCGGCCCCCCAGTGCATGCGCGCCTTTTTCACCAACGCCATCGAACGCGAAATACGCAATGCCAAAGCCGGAAAAAAGGCGTACATCCACGTAAAACTCAACAGTCTTACCGATGAATCCATGATCCGGCTGCTTTACCGCGCCAGCAAGGCCGGGGTGGAAATACGCCTTATTGTGCGCAGCGCCTGCTGCCTCAAGCCGCAGGTTCAGGATCTGAGCGAAAATATCCGGGCCATCAGCATTGTGGACAAATTTCTCGAGCATGCGCGCATTGCGCTCTTTTGCAACAACGGCAGTGAACTGGCCTACATTTCAAGCGCCGACTGGATGCCCCGCAATCTTGACCGCAGGCTGGAGGTGGCGGCACCTGTCCACTGCCCGGCCCTGCGCCAGAATCTGCGGGATATTTTTGACATCCAGTGGGCGGACAACGTCAAGGCCCGCATTCTTGACGGCACCGGGGTCAACAAATACAGCAAGGGCGAATCCGTGGCCCCCTGCCGCTCGCAAACGGTGCTGCACGAATATTACAGCCGCATGGCCGCCCGCCCTGCGGCAGATGCGCCTGCTGCCCAGCCCCCAACCAGCCGAGGCAAGAAGGAGCGGACGCCCGCTGCCAAAAGCCGAAGGCCCGCGCGCAAGCCCCCCTCCGCAGTGCAGGGTGATATGGCTGACGCACTGACCGAAACCTAGAGTGGATTATCCTTCAATGGATTTACTGCCGTACGCGGATTATGAAAACAATCCGCACTCTGGACGGTTGCACGGCGATACCGCCTTGCGGACAGGCAGATTCGGCATAATGATGCTCTGGAGACGCAGGCTTTTCCGCACGCTCTGCCCCCAAAAACCAGTGTATATTCCTGCGGTTTTGGTGTAGTCTTGCCGAACCGTGCCTCAGGGCGTGCGGTAACCACCACAAGGCATTCCACACCCTGCCGCAAGAGCAGTTTACGAATGAAGTGAGTTAACTGCTCTGCAAGGATTTTTCTAAAAATTCTTGCCGCGAAATACGCGCAGGCAGGTTTTGCCTGCCGTAAGCGAGTATTTCAAGTGTTAAATGCTCTAGAGGAGACCGAGTGAAACCCAGCATGCTTGCCGCCATTGACGTGGGCTCCAATGCCATACGCTTTCTCATCAGCAATGTTGAAGAGCTGAGCCCCGACAAGCCAGTCAAAAAAAATGCCTACCTTCGCATTCCCATTCGCCTTGGGACGGATGTTTTCCTTTACGGGGCCATCTCTGAACAAAAGCAGGCCGCCTTTGTGGACGCCATGATCGGCGTTGCCCATATCATGCGGGCCTACGGGGTTGACCACTACCGCATCTGCGCCACCAGCGCCATGCGCGATGCCGCCAACGGTCAGGACATCATGAATCTGGTACGCGAAAAAACAGGCCTGCGCATTGATATCATCAGCGGGCTGGAAGAAGCGCAGATTCTCTTTAACGCCAACGCCCTCACCAGATATACCGATGTGGACAGCGCTCTGTATGTGGATGTGGGCGGCGGCAGCACAGAGGTGGTCGCCCTGCGCGATGGCAAGCTGCAAGAGGCTTTTTCCTTTCAGCTCGGCACGGTGCGCATTCTCGCCAATGCGGTGAACCCGGCGGAACGAGAACGCTTTGCCACAGAAATGCGCAGACTGGGCGAAACCTATGCGCCGGAATGCGTCATTGCCTCTGGCGGCAACATCAACAAGGTTTCAAAACTGCTCGAAAAGCGGGACGGCAAGCCCGTTGGCGCGCCGGAACTGCGCGCCCTGTACAAGGATCTGCTGGCCCTGCCGCTGGAAGGCCGCATGGAAAAATACGGACTCAACGCCTACCGCGCGGACGTTATTGTTCCGGCACTGGATATATTCCTCGGCGTAGTCGACATGTCGGGCGCAAAGCAGCTTGTCATACCCAAGATAGGCCTTGTGGACGGCATCATCCGCCATATGTGGCTCAATGCGGACAGCCTTGAAGACCGGGCCTGCCCCGGAGCGATTTAGCCGCAATATCTCAACGTTGTTTTTTCCTGTTAGTCATGAAGCTGAGGATTCTCTGCCAAATGTGAAGTGAGGTCTCACGGATTTATAGTGATGCATTCGTATCAGCAGAGAGAGGCCCTTCCCTGAACGAGATATTCCCCCTGTGTGCGCACTCGCTTTTGGAAGTATAATCTGCACAACAATGCACATTCCCATTCTGGTCGTCTACCTCGCCCTACACTACAATACCCAATGGGGCTAAAATCATTTAACATGTTAATAAATATACTATTTTTAATTAAACCAAAGTAGTTTCATATTTCTATAATGGTTGTCGTGAGCAATCAATTCCAGTGGGCCGCGAAATTTTTCGCTTCGCAGCATCAATACCAGCCTGTATCATCTTGAAATTTTGCTAATTGCGCAAAAGTGAATTCATAAAAAACTAGTAAACTCTACAATGACATATAATATTCTTGAAAATGACAGATAGCTACTTCAACGGCGACTACTTCTCCGAGCAAAAAATATAATCGCCGTCTCCTATATTCTTTAATGTCCCGTAGAGACAATATTTGCAGCTAAGCTCAGAAGAAATTATCCTGGTGCTACCTTGCCAATATTCTCCGCCCAGCTGGCCTGCAAAAAGGTGCCGCATTATTTCCCCGAGCCTGCCAAGTACGGTCGGAGCGCCTGATCTCGCAGTAACAGATTCCCCACCTCTGTCAGATGATTATCATCATGATATAAGGGCATGCCGGAGGCTGTAAACCCTGCACAATGTCCAGAAGCGCAAAACACATTTATAGTGTCAATAATGGTGGCTCCGCGTATTTCCTGAAGGAGTGCAAGGTAAGGTGCCTGAAACTCACGGACCGCTCCGTGAGAAAGAACTTTGGCAGTTTTAAAGGAACGATGCGACCTGAAAGGCCTCATTATATAAAGTTTCGTGTCATCAGGATACTCAGGATTTTCGGAAACAATATACACAAGTTTACCATGATCATTTAAATAATCAACGTATACCTGCAAATCTTGCTTGTAGGTGGACACGCCAGCCGCACGTGCAGTCCAGCGATCAGTCTTTTTGCCCCCCTTAATGACCCGCATTCCAACAGATATAATAAAAACTTTTCTAATGTCCTGCTTCTCAGCAACAATGCGCAGCACCTTTTCAATTTCCTTCGGACGATCCTTACGCCAGACCCAGTCGGGGGCTCCCCTTAGATGTTCCGTTCCACCAGGCACGAGCCAGCCCAACAGTAGTGTATTATATCCCAACTCTTCTCCAAGAGCAGCTATTGAAGGAAAGGCGACCATGGCATGGCTGTCCCCAACAACGGCAATTGTTTCTGTTGCGCCTGTATGCATATATCGACAATACGTCAGATCGCCAGCCTGGATATCAGCATACTGCAACCCTTCATTATCCACGCCAGGTGGATACTTCAAGGCTTCAAATTGTTGCATGCTAAGATTGATCGCCTTACGGTTTGGCAATCCCTCGCTGTAATAAATGCTAAGCCCGGCCACACCCACAATCATCATAACAAAAATGAGTGCAGCTACTTTTGCGGAGCGCGCTCCCAGGCCAAAGCGCAACGGGCGCTCCACCATGACATAGGTTAATGTGGCAAGGAAAAAAGAAAGAAAAATAAGACCCGTCCGCAGAGTCAGTGTAGAAGCGTTAACAGTTCCCCCAATTATGAAAAAGAAAGACAGCAATGGCCAGTGCCATAGATATAGCGGATAGGAAATTTTACCAACGAACACAGCCACGGGGTTAGAGAGCACAAGCCGGTTGATAGGATTGGCAGGGCCAGCGGCAATTAACGCCAAGGTGCCAACCACAGGCATTACTCCCCCCCAACCCGGCCAAGGCTTATCACTTCGTGCAAGCAACAGCCCAGCACAAAGGAAACAACTGCCCACCAAAGCCAGAGGCAAATCTAAACCACGACCGTCACTAGTTGGAGAACTCTTGCGGAGAAAACGAAACCAGCACGTGTTCCATTCGTGGCGTACAGTCATGTCTGAGTGCATCTGCGATAAGGATGCAAGCCCTGCGCCAGCCAAGAGTTCCCAAAGGCGTGCAAAAGGGGAGTAGAAGTCAGCCCGAGCATCAATACGGAACAGATAGAGATTATCTAAAAATGATAATAGCCCCAAAAATATAATTACAAAACTTGGTAGGATCCTATTTTTGAAGGAAAGCCAAATCAAAAAAGGGAAAAAAATATAAAACTGTTCCTCTATACCTAAACTCCAAAGATGCAAAAGTGGAGTATAACGAACAGATGTATCGAAATAACTTGATTCCATCCAAGACAACAAGTTTGAAATAAACAGTGTGCCGCTAACTGCATGTTTTCCCAAAGAAGAATATTCATTCGGCCATAGCGCGAACCATCCGAATATTAATACTGCCGTCAATACGACAATCAAAGCGGGGAAAATGCGCAGGATACGACGGGCGTAAAAATCCCAGAAGCTAAACCGACCATCGCGCAGATCACGCAGAATAATACCACCGATGAGGTACCCGGATATAACAAAGAACACATCCACACCGATAAATCCGCCTTTAAGCATATCCGGGAATGCATGAAACACCACCACAGATACCACAGCAAAAGCGCGCAGGCCATCAATATCAGGGCGATACACCTGAGGTTTGATGAGACTACTCATTGTTTTCTCCGGATCTGTAATAACGCACCTTAAAAGAGAAAATCATATGCATTTTTTCGAAGTAAACGTTGCCATAGTGGATGAGATTAGCAAAATATTAACTCAAACGAAAATTAAATAAGCGAATTTAAACGTCTTGTCACTAGTGTTTACTTTGGACATAGTCAAATATCAAACTAAGTTCCACAAAATTTCATTTGCTGTTTTCAAAGCAAATTTACACTAGAGATTAAAAAAATAGACAATATACATTCAATAATTACAACAAATTTCCGCAAGTACGCATTAAATCTTCTGGCTACGTTCATTGTCAATTACCATCGAAAATAATTTTAACCAATCATTACAACCTTTATTACAGATCATAGCAAATATGTACAATACATATCACAATCTATTAATTATAAGTTACATATTGGTTTCAGGAGATACCATTTATTCCAATTTTGCCCTGCTACCCTGCATACTTCTTCATCAGTTACGGCCTCCCCCCGGCGCGATCTGGCAGCCCCCGCCCCTGTTTCATGACCGCCGTAGACAAATAGTGCCGAATCCGGCATTCATAGCATAGCACCTGTTAACGCGTAGCGTTAGCGGGCGCTTCCTTCATAATTCCACCTGTTTTGCAGCGCTCCGGGCCATGCGGGCACCGGATTTTCGCTCCTGCCCTTTACCGCACTGCGGAGGAATCATGCCGACAACGCCACTGCGTTTCCTGCTCATAATTCTGGCCGTTTTTCTGCAAGCCGCTCCTGCTCTGGCCGGGCCTGCCTACCGGGTGGCCGCGCCCAGCAATCCGCAGGAGGACAACTGGCTGCGCCGCGAAGGGTTTTCCATAACTTTTCAGGTGGATGAAGCCCGCTGCAAAAAAGAATACGGCGCGGACTGGTCGCGCCAATGCGCCTCTTCCCCCGCTGGGGAGGAAGGCCGCGTTGTGGATGGCGTGCGCATGACCCCACCCGTGGCTGGCGTGTGGCGCTGGGTTGACGACTCCACCATGGAATTCACCCCCAAGGAGCACTTGTCGCCCGACACCCGCTACACCATTTCGCTGGAAAAAATGGCCTTGCCGGGGCGATTCTCTCTCAAGCGACAGGCCGTGTATGCCACCCAGCCCCAGGCCGTGCGCGTTGGCAAGGAAACCTTCTGGATTGATCCCTCCCCCAAGGGGGCGCATGCGGTTTCCGTCCCCTTGCGCTTCATCTGGCCCGTGGGCACGCAGGATATGGATGGCCGCATCACTATCGCTCCCAGCGATGCAAAAAGCGGCCTTGCCCTTGGCGCGCCCCGCCTTGTGTGGAACGAACGCCGCGACGAGGTGGTCGTCACCGCGCCCGTAACCGCCCTGCCGGAAAACAACGCCGCCGCCCGCATCAGCATCAAGGGTTTGCCCGCCTTTGCCGAAGGCTCGGGCAAGTGCGTGGTTGTCGCGCCCAAGAAGGACGCCAAGGCTCCGCCGAGCGTGGAGGCCCTCTTCTCCATCACCGGGCGCGCCCGCCTGATGGATGTGGCTAAAATTACCATTAATCCCGTCTATGACGACAAGCTGGACAAAAAATTCCAGCTCGAGGTTAAAACCACCCTGCGCGTCCTGCCTACAGAACTGCTGCGCAAGCTTGAGCTTATCCAGTTGCCCCGCAAGCTCACCGCCGAAGCCGGGAAAGACGCTGACTGGACAAAAATGCCCGCCATCAGCCCTGATGACGTTAAAAACGGCACGCGCCTCAAGCCGGAGCTGATGCAGGCCGCCGATGAACCGGCAGACCGTATTTTGCTGCGCATTCCCGCAGAGGCCGGGCGCGGGCTGCTGGCTGCCGTGGACAAGGGCCTGCCCTCCACCGCAGGGCCGGAAACAGCCCAGGTTCGCCGCTTTATCATGACAGTCCCCTCCCTCGGCACCGAAGTGGGCTTTTTGCAGCCCGGCAACGTGCTGACCCTGAGCGGGCAGAAAAAGCTGGATATTTACGCCACGGGTCTTACCTCCGTGGCCTGGCGCGCCGAGCGCGTCCGCGATCCATTTCTGGCCCTTGCCGCAAAAGAATCGGGGTTTGAGTATCCCACGGCAGACATGGACGTCATGAGCGATGTGGTGGAAGGCCGCATTGAAGTACGCAAGGAACAGGCAGGCGCTTCTTCCTTTCCCGTGCTTGATCTGGCCCCGCTGCTGCGAGGCGGCAAGGAGCCGGTGCACGGGCTCATGCGCATAGAGCTGACCGGATACAACGGCGATAAATCCATTGCCTATGCTGCTCGCCTGCTGCTGGTTACAGATATGGGCCTGACGGTTAAAATGGCGGGAGACGGAGCGCGCACGGTCTTTGTGCAACATCTGGGCACTGGTCAGCCCGTGCAGGGCGCGGAAGTGCGTCTGCTGGGCCTTAACGGTTTGCCCCTGCAAAGCGCCGTCACCAACGCGCAGGGCCGCGCCGACCTGCCGCCCGCCAATGGCCTTGAACGCGAAAAACGCCCCGTGGCCGTGGTGGCTCTGGCCCCCGCAGCCGGGAAAACCGCCGATGCGGCCAAAGACGCTGGCCCGCAGGATCTGGCGTGGCTCTCGCTGGACGATGCCACCCGCATGGTGGATTACAGCAACTTTGCCATTTCTGGCCGCCACACCTCGGCGGATGGCCTCAGCGCCTCGGTTTTCAGCCAGCGCGGCATCTACCTGCCGGGCGAGACCCTGCATTTTGGCTGCATTGTGCGGCGGTTTGACTGGCAACCCATGCCCGCCGGGCTGCCGCTGGAGGCAGTGCTGGTCAGCCCCACCGGGGCGGAGGTCATGCGCCGCGCCTTTACCGTGGGCGAAGACGGTCTAAATTCTTTTGACTGGGCCTGCCCCGAAGATGCAGCCGTTGGCTCATACCAGCTGGATGTGCGCCTGCCGGGGGACACTACCCGATCCGGCGCTTCGCCCGTGCTGGGCAGCACCCGTGTACGCGTTGAAGAATTCCAGCCCGACACTCTGGCCCTTGCGGCCTCGTTTACGCCCGCAGCGCCCAAGGGCTGGATACGCACCGGGCAGGACGCTCCGGCCGTGGAAGCGCAGGCGCGGCTGGATAATCTGTATGGCGAACCTGCGGCCAATCACCGCGTTCAAGCGACCCTGCGCACGGAAAAAAGCCGCCTGCACTTTGCAGGCTACGAAGACTATACATTCTATGAGCCTGCGGGCTTTGAAGGCGAAGGCCAGTCTCTGGAACTGCCTGCGGCCTTTACCGACAGCAAGGGCATAGCCGCCTTTGCCCTGCCTCTGGGCAGGTTGCAGGCCGGTACCCTGCGCGGGGCCGTGCAGATAGAAGGCTTTGAGCCTGCGGGCGGCAGGGCTGTTACCCGCCAGCTTGATGCGCTGTTCTCGCCTCTGGCGGTGGCACTTGGCTACAAGCCCGAAGGCGAGGTCAACAACCTTGACTATATCCCGCAAAACGCCAAGGCCTCCCTGCGCCTGCTGGTGCTGAACAACGACCTTGCGCCTGTCACGCTTGCCAAGGCCGAAGCAGTCTTTTCCGCCCGGCGCTACGTCAACAGCCTGGTGACGGATTCCAGAGGCGAATACCGCTACGATGCCACGCCCGTTGATACGGAACTGACGCGCAAAACCCTTGATCTCGGCGCGCAGGGCCTCTCCCTGCCCTTGCCCACCACGGATGCGGGCGATTTTCTGCTCACCGTGCGGCAGCCGGACGGGGCCGTGCTGGCGGTCATTCCCTACACGGTGGCTGGCGACAGGCTTGCCCAGCCTTCGGCACTTTCCACCGAATCCCTTGCCAAGGGCGATCTGCGCCTCAAGCTCGACAAGCAGCAGTACGCCCCCGGCGACACCATCAAGATGCGCATTTCCACGCCCTATGCGGGCGCAGGCCTCATCACCATTGAACGCGAAAACGTGCTGGCTCAGGCATGGTTCACGGCGCAGGCTGGTGAAAGCGTGCAGGAAATCCGCATTCCCGCCGATTTTCAGGGTCGGGGCTACGTGAACGTTTCCTACGCCCGTTCGCTGGATTCGGACGTGGTCTACATGAAACCGCATGTGGTCGCCGTGGCTCCCTTTATGGCGGGCATTGACCAGCGCGATCTGGGCCTTGCCCTCACCGCCCCGGCGCGCGCCTTGCCGGGCGATACCGTCACCGTGCGGCTTACCTCACGGGTGCCGGGCCGCGCACTGATCTTTGCCGTGGATGAAGGCGTGCTGCAACTCACTGGCTTTACCACGCCAGACCCGTTGCGCGATCTTTTGGGCGACCGGGCGCTGGATGTGAGCACCGCCCAGATATTTGACCTGCTCATGCCCGACCATGCGCGCCTGCGCGGGCGCATTCCCGGTTTCGGCGGCGACATGTCCGGCCCCGGCGGGCGCTTCCTCAATCCTTTCAAACGCAGGGGAGAGCCGCCCTTTGCCCTGTGGCAGGAAATTGTGTCCGTGGACGCCAAGGGTACTGAGGTGCGCTTTACCGTGCCGCAGTATGCCAGCGGCAAAATCCGCATCATGGCCGTGGGCAGCGCCGCGCCCAGGCAGGGCATTGCCCTGGCGGGCAGAACAGAGGCTTCCATGGAAGTGCGCGGCACGCTTATTCTCAAGCCCTTGCTGCCGCTGGCAGCCGCCCCCGGCGACGAGTTTGACGGCGCGCTGGTTGTGGCCAACACCATTGAAGGCAGCGGCCCCGGCGCGCGGGTGCGCGTGAAGATGGAAAGCGCCTCCGGCGGGCTGGCCTTTGCTCAGGAACCCGCACCCCAAACCGTGACCGTGGATGAAAACGGCGAGGCAACCATCAACTTCCGCATGCGGGCGCAGGATATCCTTGGCGAAGCCGCCGTGCGCTTTACCGCGAGCCTTGAAAACTCCAAGGCAGACAAAGCCGGGCCAGACAACATCGGGGCAGACAAGCCCATCATTCGCACGCAGACGGTATCCATACGCCCGCCCATGCCGCGTCTGCGCACGGAGAGCGTTACCCCGCTGCGCGGCCCCACAAGCGTTGACGTGCAGCGCAACCTGTATCCTTTTGAAGCTCAGGGGCAGGCCAGCGTGGGCGCTATGCCCGTGCTTGCCCTGCGTTCCCTGCTTGCAAGGTTGAACACCTACCCATACGGCTGCACGGAGCAGCTCATCAGCCGAGCCATGCCCTACGCCGCCCTGCTGGGTTCGCCCGAGGCACGGCACGAGGTCTTGCGCAATCCCAACCTCAGCCCCGAAGCCATGCTCAAGCGCGGCAACAAGGTCATCAGCGCCGCATTGAGCGCCATCATGGGCAACTTTACCCAGTATGAAGGGGTAAGCCTGTGGCCCGGCGGCACGGCCAACGACTTTGTCACCGCCTACGCGGCGGACTTTCTGCTGACCCTGCGGGACAGCGGAACCGTCACGCCCGAGGGGCTTTCGCACAACCTGCTCGATACCCTTGAATCCATTGTGGGCCGCTCGCCCACAGACATGGCCGATGCCCGCGTCAAGCTCTACGGGGCCTGGATTCTGCAACGTGATGGCCGCATCATGACTCAGGATCTGGAGCGCATCGAGCAGTGGCTCAAGGACAACTTCAAGGGATGGGAAAACGACATAGCCGCCGCCTTTCTGGCGGACAGCTACGATATGCTGCGCCTGCGGCGCAGGGCCGAACAGCGCATGCCTGCGGCACTCACCCGCTGCGATGACGAATTCATGAGCAATGGCGCAGTCCAGGCGCTGCATGCCCTTATGGTGGTGCGTCACTTCCCGGAAAAGAAAAAACAACTGCGCATGGCCGGCCTGCTGGACAGCGCCTTCAGCACCAACGCCACCACTGTGGATATGGGCCTTGGGGCCAGAACCCTGCTGGCCATGGGTGAAGCAACAGCCCTTAAGGCGGACAGCCTCAGCCTGACCTGCCAGCAGTACGCGCAGGGCTTTACCCCGGCAGAGGGCAAGGCGTCGCCCCTTGGCGGAGCGCTTGTTCTTGATGCGCCGGGCTGCACCCGCTACCACGTCGAAATGCCGCAGGGCGAGCCATTGCTCAGCCTGCTGGTAACTACAGAAGGTTTTGACCGCGCGGTCATGAGCGATGCTTCCAATGGCATCAGCCTGCAAAGGCGCTACCTTGATTCCAAAGGCGAGGCCATTACCACGGCCAGACTTGGTGATGTCATCACTGTTGAGCTGGCGATTCAGGCCAGCGGAGAAATCAACAACGTTGTGTTGCTGGATCTGCTGCCCGGCGGCTTTGAACCCGTGCTGGAAAAGAACGGGCAAAATCAGCCGCAGGACGGGCTGGTGCGCTACGAACGCCGCGAAGACAGAGGCATCTTCTTTGTGGATCTGAACGGCGACCGCCAGACCTTTACCTACAAGGTGCGGGCGGCCTCCAGAGGGCGCTTTGTGCTGCCCGCAGCCACTGCGGAAGCCATGTACAACCCGGCTGTAAACGCCCGCACGGGCGGCGGTAATGTCACTGTCGAATAAGCTTCTGGCCCGGTTCCGTATGGCTTTGCCGCTTGTGCGGAACCGGGCTGCCCATATGCCAGACGCCTTCTGCGCCCTGTTGCGGCGCAGAAGGCGTCTGGCGCTTGCCGCAGGCGTGCTGGCTCTGCCGCTAGCGGCTCTTTTGCTCTGGCTGGCCTTTGCTCCCTGCCCTCACCCGCTGGTGGGGGTGGAGTTCTCGCGCATGGTGCTGGACAAACGCGGCGGCATCATGCGGGTCAGCCTTTCCGCCGATCAGAAATACCGCATCCGCACACGGCTGGCGGACATCCCCCCTGCTGCCGTGGACACCGTTTTGCGCTACGAAGACAGATTCTTCTGGCACCACCCCGGCATCAATCCCCTTTCGCTCTTCCGTGCTGCCGCAGGCATCGTGATGGGTGGCCGCCGCATGGGCGGCTCCACCATCACCATGCAGGTGGCCCGGCTGGCATACGGGCTGGAAACCGGGAAAATGGGGGCAAAACTGCGGCAGATGCTGCTGGCTCTGCAACTGGAATGGCACTATAGCAAGGAAGAAATCCTCGAGGCCTACTTCAATCTTGCACCCTATGGCGGCAATGTGGAGGGTCTGGGAGCGGCGGCGGTGTGCTATTTTCACAAAACAGCCGCCCAGCTTGCCCCTGCGGAAAGCGCCGCCCTTATGCTGGTGCCGCAAAACCCCTCCCGCCGCAGACCGGCCCGCGACAACAAGGCCTTCAGCCAGGCCGTGCGCAGGCTCAACGAAACGTGGTTCGGCAAAAAGGAATCCGCTCCTCTGCGCGTCTACAGCCCGCAGGACATGCCCTTCATCGCGCCTCATCTCAGCACCGAGCTGCTGCAACGCCCCGGCGCAGACATACTGCGCACAACGCTGGATACCACGGCCCAACGCCGCATAGAGCGCCAGCTTGCCCGTTTTGCAGCGCGGCACAGTGCATACGGCCTCACCAACTGCGCGGCCCTGCTGCTGCACTGGCCCAGTATGGAAGTGCGTGCCCTGGCAGGATCCGCCGATTTTTTCAACAAATCCATCGAAGGGCAAGTGGACGGCACTCGCGCGCGGCGGTCGCCCGGTTCCACCCTCAAGCCCATGATCTACGCCCTTGCTCTGGAGCAGGGCCTCGTCCATCCGCAAAGTCTGCTGGCAGACACGCCGCACAGCTTTGCAGGCTATGATCCGGAAAATTATGACGGCGCATTCCGTGGCCCCCTTTCTGCAGCAGAAGCCCTGCGTGCCAGCCGCAACGTTCCCGCCATAACCCTCGCAGCCAAACTGACCCGCCCGAGCCTGTACGAATTTTTGCGCCGCGCCGGAGTGGAGTTTGCCGATGGCGCAGACCACTACGGTCTGTCGCTGGTGCTTGGCGGGGCGGAAGTGAGCATGCGTGAACTGGCGGGGCTGTATGCCATGCTTGCCAACAAGGGCGTATGGCGGCCCCTGCGTTTTCTATCGGACGAAGCGCCGTCAGCGCCCGCCCTGCCCCTGCTGACGCCGGAGGCGGCTTTTGTGACCCTGACCATGCTTGAAGCGCCAGACCCGGACAAGATGGCCCGCTCGCAGGGCGGCGCAGTGCTGCCCGTGCGGCTTAAAACCGGCACGTCCAACGGCTTTCGGGATGCCTGGGCCGTGGGGCAGTTCGGCCCCTACGTGCTGGCCGTGTGGGTGGGCAATTTCAACAATACCGCCAATCCACTGCTGGTGGGCGGCATGGTGGCAGCGCCGCTGTTTATGGATATGGCCCGCGAGCTGGCGGCGGCGGAACCCATGACAGACCCTTTCCGCGATCCGGCCCCCAGCCTCAATGTGGAAAAACTGCGCGTCTGCGTGGCAACGGGCGACCTTGATACGTCCCTCTGCCCGGAAACCACCCTCACATGGTTCATCCCCGGAGTGTCGCCGGTAGCGCCGTCGGGCGTGTTCCGCACCATCCTGATAGACAAGGCCAGCGGTCTGCGGGCATGCGCCCCGCAGGATGGCCGCACGGAGCAGCGCGTATGGGAGTTCTGGCCCAGCGATCTGGCCCGCATGTTTGCCCGCGCGGGCATGCCCAAACCGCCGCCACCGCCATTTGAAGAGCAGTGTCGCCGCGAGCAGAAAATATCCGGTCAGCCGCCCACCATCATTCAGCCCAAGAGCGGACTTGTTTACCGCCGCACAGCGGACGCGCAAAATGGCAGCATGGTTTTTATGGCCCATGCCGAGGCAGGCGTGAACGAACTGTTCTGGTTTGCCAACGATAGCTATGTGGGCAGCACCGCACCGGGCGAACCGCTGCTCTGGCAGGCCACTACAGGCGATGTGAGCGTGAGGGTGGTGGACGATGCGGGCCGGGCTGCACGGCGCAATATTCGCGTGAGACCTGCTCCCTAGGGGCGGGTAGTCTGACGGTCGGCAGTGTTGCGGGGGAAAAAAGCAACTGCTCGCAAACCGCTACTTCTGGCAGTGGGGGCAGTACACGGTGGCGCGGCCCGCCACCTTGATTTTCTCAAGAGCGCGGCCACAGGCCTTGCAGGCCTGCCCGTTGCGGCCATAGACGGCAAAGCTGTTCTGAAAAGCGCCCACATTACCGTTGGCATCGCGGTAATCGCGTATGGAGCTGCCGCACTGCGATATGGAAAGCTCCAGCACATCCTTGAGGCAGCGCAGCAAGCGGCTACGCTGGGCTGCGGAGAGCGAGGCGGCCTTGCGGCGCGGGTCGATGCCTGCGGCAAACAGGCTTTCGTCCGCATAGATATTGCCCACGCCCGCTATGACCTTCTGATCCAGCAACACGGCCTTGATGGCCGAATTTTTGCTGTCAAGCCGGGCGGAAAAGGCGGCGTCCGTCAGTTCCAGCGGCTCGGGGCCAAGCTCCCGCCAGAAGCTCCACTGCTGCATTGTTTGCGGGGTTCCTGCCAGCAGCAGGCCAAAGGCCCGCACATCATCAAAAAAAAGACGGCGTTCCTGCCCCTGCGCGTCCGTCAGGTCAAACACGCAGCGCGTATGCGGGCCAGGCGCGGTGTGGGCTGCATAGGTCATGAGGCGGCCCGTCATGCGCAGGTGCAGGGCAAGGCGCAGACCGGTTGCGCCGCGCAGGTCTGCCCTGGCAGCCTTGGCGGCGTCCAGTTCAAGCAGCAGCAGTTTGCCGCGCCTGCTCACGCCAGTGATGACGCAGCCCCGCAAATCCTCGGGCCGCAGGCTCAGGGGGTGCAGGCTTGAATCACGCAGCAGGGTTGCGCCCGTGATGGCGCAGCCTTCCACATGGGGGCGCAAGGTGCGCGCCACAGTTTCGACTTCTGGCAATTCCGGCATGATCATTCCTGTGTGCGGCTGGCGGTGCGTAAACGACTACAGGGGAAGAACCTTCCGCCGAAAGTTCCTCCCCCGTTCCTGTGCGGCTCATGCCGCGCAATCAAATCTTGCCCGCCAGAGCAGCAGAAAACCTTGCGGCGCACAGCCTGCGCCGTGCCTTAACTGTTTTCTGTATTGTCCTCTGGCTTGCTTTCGGCCTTGCTTTCGGCAAGATAAATATCCAGCAGGCCTTCAGGCGGGTCAATGACCACAGCGGGAATTTCCAGATCAAAACCCGCAATAAATTCAGGCCGCGCGGGGAAGAGCACTTCCTTGTCGTCATCGGTCATGATGACCCACATTTCAAGGCCCGCGGGGTACTCAAAATGGTCGAGCCTGCCGATGCGGGCACCATCCGGCAGCACCACGTCGCAGTCGAGCAGATCTTCCAGATAGACCTCGTCGTCATCTGGCTCCGGCAGATCTTCGCGCCGCACAAACAGCTTGCAGCCGCGCAGGGCTTCTGCCGCTGTGCGGTCGGCCACGCCTTCAAGCAGGAGCAGGGGCCGCTCCTTGTGGCTGCGCACAGCCGCAATCTTGACACGGCGCGGCGCGTCCTTGCCCTTCTGCAGCCAGAGGGGGGTATCCAAAAGCAAGGGGGAGTCCGCATGCCAGTCGATGCAGATCTCCCCTTTGATGCCGTGGGGCCGCGCCAGCGTACCCATATGAATCCAGGTTTCCGTCATACTTCCAGTTCTGCCGGGTTTCCGGCGGGCTGAGGCGTAACTGCAATGCCAGGCATTGCAGCAGGCGGAACCGGGTTTTTCCCATTCCCCGTTTCCGTCAGGAAACAAAGGCCTGGAAAGAACGCGGCGCTACTCCAGAATTTCCAGCACTGTGCGTTTTTTACACTTGATGGAAGCGGCGCTCAGAATGGTGCGCATGGCCCTGGCCGTGCGCCCCTGCTTGCCGATAACCTTGCCCAGGTCCTCTTTGGCGACCTTGAGCTCAAGAACCGTCGTCTGCTCGCCTTCTACTTCGCTGACTTGCACTTCTTCGGGATTATCCACCAGGGATTTGGCAATGTATTCTATCAGGGCCTTCATGTGTACCTCCAGTGGGGGTCAGCCCGTGGGCCTCGGGCGCGCCAAGCGCGCCCCCGGCTCAAACGGGGCCTGCTTGCAGACCACCGCCGGTTCTGATGAACCGGGACAGATATTGCCCGAGCTTTCCCAAAAAACAGCCAGCAGCAAAGTTCTCCTTCAGGGCATGCCTGAAAGAGATTTGCCGTAGGCTCTGCGCTGCCGCAAAGATAAGCCCAATAAACTAGCCCAGGTGCTCTTTGATAAGAGCGCGCACGGTGTTGGTGGGCTCAGCGCCGCGACCCAGCCATTCCTTGATCTTGGCGGCATCAAGCTTCACTTCAGCCGGATTGACCATGGGATTGTAGTAGCCCAGGAATTCCAGCGGACGGCCATCACGACGGGTTTCGTCATTTGCGGCCACCACACGGTAGAAGGGGTGCTTCTTGCTGCCGAGGCGGGTCAATTTCAACTTTACTGCCATGAGTCCAACTCCCTTTGATTGATGTTATGTTAGCGTTGCGCCCGGGAAAGGGCAAGGGCGGGAAGCCCTGGCGCAAAGAGATTCATCGCCGCGCGTGGCGGCGCTCCTTGCCCCGTAAATATTGTTACTTTTTCTTGCGCTTGGGGCGCTCTTTTTTCTTGCGCTTTTTGGGCGCAGCCTTGGTTGCGCCAGCGCGAGCGCCGGGCATACCTTCCATGCCGGGCATTCCAGGCATTCCACCCATTCCCGGCATGCCGGGCATTCCGCCCATGCCGCCAAGATTAGGCATACCGCCAAGCCCCTTGGGCAGGTTCATGCCTGGGGGCATGCCGCGCATGCGCGGCATGGCGGGCATTTTGGCGCCCTTGCCGCCCATCATGCCCTTCATCATCTGGCGCATCTGCTCAAACTGGCGCACAAGCTGGTTGACCTGGGCGACAGTTACGCCTGCGCCCTTTGCTATGCGCGCCCTGCGGCTGCCGTTGAGGATGTCGGGATTGCGGCGTTCAGCCATGGTCATGGAACTGATGATAGCCTCAGTGCGCGCCATTTCCTTTTCAGGCATGGCCCCGCTGGCCTCGGCCAGCTTGTCGCGCAGGCCGCCCATGCCGGGGATCATTTTAAGGATGCTGTCGAGCGAGCCGAGTTTTTTTATACGGCGCATCTGAGTGCGAAAATCTTCAAGATCAAAGCTGGCCTTCTTCATCTTGAGGGCCAGTTCTTCGGCTTCTTCTGCGTTGATGGCGCTCTGCGCCTTTTCAACCAGGGTGAGCACATCGCCCATGCCAAGGATGCGGCCAGCGATACGGTCGGGGTGGAAGACTTCCATCTCCGACAGTTTTTCGCCCATGCCCACAAACTTGACAGGCGCGCCCGTAACCGAGCGGATGGAGAGAGCAGCGCCGCCGCGCGCATCGCCGTCCATCTTGGTGAGCACAACGCCGGTGATGCCGAGGCGCTCGTTAAAGCTTTCGGCCACGGTCACGGCGTCCTGACCGGTCATGGCGTCTGCAACAAACAGAATTTCCTGCGGCTGCACGGCCTGCTTGATGGCGGCCAGCTCCTGCATGAGCGGCTCGTCCACATGCAGGCGGCCCGCAGTGTCGATCAGCAGCACGGTGGCCTGCTCTTCGCGGGCTTTTTCAAGCGCGGCCTTGGCAATGTCCACGGGATTCATGTCCACCGTGGAGGGGAAGCAAGGCATGTCGAGCTGCTTGGCCAGCACGGTCAGCTGGTCAATAGCCGCAGGGCGATACACGTCGGCAGGCACAAGATAGGGGCGCAGCTTCTGCTTGCGCAGAATATTGGCGATCTTGCCCGCAGAGGTCGTTTTACCAGAGCCCTGCAAGCCCACAAGCATGATGACCGCAGGTTCGCGCCCTTGCAGATTCAGCCCGGCGGTTTCGCCGCCAAGCAGCTGCACAAGTTCATCGTTAACAATCTTGATGACTTGCTGGGCAGGGCTCACGCCCTTGAGCACCTCTTGCCCCAGGCACTTTTCGCGCACGCTTTCCACAAAGTCTTTAACGACCTTGAAGTTGACGTCCGCCTCAAGCAGGGCAAGGCGCACCTCGCGCAGGCCAGCCTGCACATTTTCTTCGGTAAGCTGCCCGCGCCCGCTGAATGTGCGGAATACGCCTGAAAGTCTGTCGGAAAGGCTCTCGAACATGAAGTCCCCATTGCGCCGCAGCCTCGCGGCGAAAAAATCGGCGCTCTCGCGCCCGCCCTGCGCCAGCCGCTGTTCACACAGTGCAGCCGCGCATTGGTCGAAGTGCTGATTCATAGGCTGTTTGATGCACCACGTCAAGCCTTAGGCGCAGAATGCCCGCGCGAAGCCCGGCTTTTCAGAGGGCCGCCTGCTGAGCCGCACCATACAACACACGGCGGGCCTCTTGCAAATTTTCGCTAAAAGCTGTACGCCGCCAGCACCCCATTGAACTACAGCAGAGCGCCACGCCCTGCCGCAATTCAATGCTACCAGCCGCGCCACACTGTGGTATACTGCGGCATACCCAAGCGGATTGACACAAAAACCAGTAGCCAAGGGCGCAGTACCGCCCTTACATGCCTCTGATTTCTGGTCGCGCTGACTTTACCTTCACCCAGCGGCGCACACACGATTGCCTGCTGACGCGCCCCGCCAAGTCGGCTTTGCACAGCCAGCACAAGCACCGCCCGGACGTAAAGCACGCCTTCATGCTTTAGCGCTGAAACCGCCACCGGCAGGAATATCCCGCGTACCCGCTGCCCCTTGAAACACAAGGGCTGGCGAGCGCTGCCATCATTGACATATGGGGCACAAGGGGATAGTCTTTTGGATTATAATTTGCATAATTATCACAGCCAATTACGAGGACGTCATGTTCACCAATCGCGGTAAGGCGCTGACCTTCGACGACATTTTGCTAGTCCCCGGCTTTTCGGACATCACCCCCGACGCCGTTGACATCTCCACCTGGCTCACCCCCGAAATTCCCCTGCGCATCCCCCTGCTCTCCGCCGCCATGGACACCGTGACTGAAGCGGCTATGGCCATTTCCATGGCCCGCATGGGCGGCATCGGCATCATCCATAAGAACATGCCTGTTGCGCGGCAGCGTCTTGAGGTGGAAAAGGTCAAGAAGAGCGAAAGCGGCATGATCCTTGACCCTGTGACCATTTCGCCCAACAACACCGTGCAGGAAGCCCTGGACCTCATGTCCGACTTCCGCGTGTCGGGCTTGCCCGTGGTTGAGGATGGCCGCCTGGTAGGCATTCTTACCAACCGCGACGTGCGCTTTGTGCAGGACGGCGCGGCAGTGCGCGTTTCTGAAGTGATGACCAGCACCAACCTCGTGACGGTGCCCATGGGCACCTCGCTTGAAGAATCCAAGCGTCACCTGCACGAACACCGCATCGAAAAGCTCCTGGTGGTAGATGAGGAAGGCCTCTTGCGCGGCCTCATCACCATGAAGGACATCGACAAAGTCCAGAAGTACCCCAACGCCTGCAAAGACTCCAACGGTCGCCTGCGCGTGGGTGCCGCCATCGGCATCGGGCGCGACTGCGAATCACGTTCCGAGCAGTTGATCGAGGCTGGCGCGGACGTGCTGGTGCTCGATTCTGCCCACGGGCATTCGGTCAACGTGCTCAACGCCATCCGCATGGTCAAGGGCGCGTTCCCCAACTGCCAGCTCGTGGCAGGCAACGTTGCCACTTACGAAGGCGCCAAGGCCATTCTTGAGGCAGGCGCTGATTCCGTCAAAATCGGCATCGGACCCGGCTCCATCTGCACCACCCGCATTGTGGCTGGCGTGGGCGTGCCGCAGGTTACCGCCATTATGGACGGCAGCCGCGCCGCGCGCGAGATGGACCGCTGCTGCATTGCCGACGGCGGCATCAAGTTCTCCGGCGATATCGTCAAGGCCCTTGTGGTTGGCGCGCACTCGGTGATGATCGGCTCCCTCTTTGCCGGCACCGAGGAAAGCCCCGGCGAAACCATTCTGTATCAGGGCCGTACCTACAAAATTTATCGCGGCATGGGTTCCATTGACGCCATGAAGGATGGCAGCTCTGACCGCTACTTCCAGGAAAAGAGCAAGAAGCTCGTGCCTGAAGGCATTGTTGGCCGCGTGCCTTATCGCGGCCCGGTCATGGAAGCCGTGTACCAGCTCATGGGCGGCCTGCGCTCCGGCATGGGCTATGTGGGCGCGCACAACCTGAACAACCTTTTTGAAAACACCACCTTCTGTGAAATTTCACCTGCGGGCCTGCGCGAAAGCCATGTCCACGATGTTGTTATCACGAAGGAAGCGCCGAACTACCGCATCGAGAACTAGGCAATACCGCTGCCAGCGGTCTTTTGCCCTCCGGCGGCATGAGATTTCGCCTGCTTTTCCGGCAACGTGCCGCTAAAGCACTAGCCGAAAAAGCAGGCGCGTCTTGTTTGGCGGAGAACAAAAATCCCGCGGCAACACAAGCGGAAATAGCAGCGGCTCCCAAAGCCGTAGATAGCCCACAGGCCCCGGCATCACGACCATCGGGCAAAAGATCAGAAAAAGATCAGGCGAACGATCAGGAGCAAGATCAACCGGGCGCGCAGTAGCGGCGCACAGCAACAGGCCACGGCCAGCACCAGGCGAGGACACATATGCCCAGCAAAGTCATAATTATTGACTACGGCTCACAGGTTACCCAGCTCATCGCGCGCCGCGTGCGCGAAGCCGGGGTTTACTCCGAAATACATTCCTGCATCACCACCGCTGCCCAGGTGGCGGCAATGAAGCCTTCCGCCGTCATCCTTTCCGGTGGCCCGGCCAGCGTGGGCGAAGCCGATGCTCCGGTTCTTGACCCCGGTTTTCTTGAGCTTGGCGTGCCGGTGCTCGGCATATGCTACGGCATGCAGCTGCTGGCCCGGAATCTTGGCGGCCAGCTTGCCCAGTCGCTCACGCGCGAATACGGCCCCTCCGACCTTACCCTCACCGCGCCCTGCGCCCTGTGGGAAGGCATTGAATCCACCAGTCGCGTGTGGATGAGCCACGGCGACAAGGTACTTGCGCCGCCGCCAGGCTTTACCGTGACGGGCCGCACGCCGACTCTGGATGTGGCCGCTATGGCTGACGAAGCCCGCAAAATCTACGCCGTGCAGTTCCACCCCGAAGTGCACCACAGTGTGGACGGCGAGCGCATGCTGCGCAACTTCCTGTTCAAGGTTGCGGGCATCAAGCCCGACTGGACCATGTCTTCGTTTGTGGAGCGCGTGGTTGCCGAAATGGCCGAACAGGTGGGCGACCGCCACGTGGTATGCGCCCTTTCCGGCGGCATTGATTCTACCGTGGTGGCCGTGCTGCTCAACAAGGCCATCGGCAAGCGTCTGCACTGCATCTTTGTGGATAACGGCCTGCTGCGCCTTGGCGAAGGCGACGAAGTAGTCAGCTACCTGCGCGAACACTTTGACCTCAACCTCGACTTTGTGCAGGCGCAGGAACGTTTTCTTTCCAAACTTGCGGGCGTGGATGACCCCGAAAAGAAGCGCAAGATCATCGGCCACACCTTCATTGAAATTTTCGACGAAGAAGCCAAAAAGCTGCCGCAGGTGGACTTTTTGGCGCAGGGCACCCTGTACCCTGACGTAATCGAATCCATCTCGCACAAGGGTCCCAGCGCCGTCATCAAGAGCCACCACAACGTGGGCGGCCTGCCCGACACCATGAAGCTCAAGCTCATCGAGCCCCTGCGCGAACTCTTCAAGGACGAAGTGCGCAAGGTCGCCGCAGAGCTTGGCATGCCCGACTCCATCGTGTGGCGGCATCCCTTCCCCGGCCCCGGCCTCGCCATCCGCGTACTTGGCGAAATCACCGAAGAACGCCTCCAGATTTTGCGCCTGGCCGACAAAATCGTGCAGCAGGAACTGCGCGAATCCGGCTGGTACCGCAAGGTGTGGCAGGGCTTTGCCGTGTTGCTGCCGCTCAAGACCGTTGGCGTCATGGGCGATGGCCGCACCTACGAGCATGTTATCGCCCTGCGCGTAGTCGACAGCGTGGACGCCATGACCGCTGACTGGGCGCGCCTGCCTGCGGAACTGATCGAGCGCATGTCGAGCCGCATCATCAACGAGGTCAAGGGCGTCAACCGCGTGGTATACGACGTTTCTTCCAAGCCGCCGAGCACAATTGAGTGGGAATAAGGGGGCAGCATGTTCGGGATAGGAAGCACTGAACTTCTGGTCATCCTTGTGGTGGCCCTCATTGTACTTGGCCCCAAAAGCCTTGCCAACGTGTCGCGCACGCTGGGCAAGGCCATGGGCGAGTTCCGCCGCGTATCCACAGACTTTCAGCGCACGCTGAATGCTGAGGCCGAGGAAGAGGAACAACGCAAGCGCAAGCAGGAAGCCGCCAGAGCGGCGAAAGAAGCTGCCGCCGCCGCCAAGGAAGCCCGCGCCGCCGAAATGGCCGCCGCTGCCGCAGCGGCAACCGAGGGCCAGCCTGCCGCAACTACAACGGCTCAGGCTGACAATATTCCGGCCTCAGAGGCGGTTATTGACGCCACTGCTACCCGGCCTGCCGCCGATGCGGGGCAGAACACAGCCACGGCAACGAACGAAGCGGCTCAGCCCGAGGCCCCAAAGCCCACGGTTGCGGACGCTCCTGTTGTTGACGCGCCGGTTGCCGAAGCTCCGGTTGTCGAAGCAGCCCACGCCGCAGAGGCCAAGGCCGAAGCCCAGCCTGTCGCGGGCACGGCAGCGTCCGCCGAAGGGGCAGCCCCTGTTGCTCCGCCTGCTGGCAGCCCGCTGGCTGAAGCCCTTGCCAAAACAAAGGCCGAGGCAGAAGCCGCGGAAGCCAAGCTGGCATCCGCTTCCACGGGCGCGCCTCAGGCCGTTGCCACCCCTGACAATGGCGGCAAAGCATGAGTGCGGATAAACCCTTGAGCCCCGAGGTGGCCGCATCCCCGTCTGCCCCTGAGACCGCAGGGGAACATTCCGACCTCAACAAGACAAATGAAACCGCAGCGGAGCCGTCCCTTCAGGGGGCGGCCCCTGCGGATACGCCTGCAGAAGCGGCAGAAGCGTCTGCCGCGTCAGCACCCGAAACTGCACCAGAAGCCACGCCGGAAACACAGGCTGACGGGCAGCCTCCTCTGCCCCCGGTTCCGCCAGTGGGCACAGTGCAAAGCCCTGCGGCAGAGCCTGAGAACCTGCCCATCCAGAGCGAAAGCACGCCTCCTGCCACGCCGGAAGACGAGGTGGAGGAAGAAGCTGACGACAGACCCATGGGCCTCATGGATCACCTCTCGGAGCTGCGCGGTCGCCTTGTGCGCTGCTGCCTCGCCGTCATGGTGGGCTTTATAGCCTGCTGGGCCGTGGTTGATCCCATTTTTGACGCACTTGTGGCGCCTCTGCTGAGCGTCCTGCCTGACGGCTCGCACGCCATCTACACCACCCTGCCCGAAGGCTTTTTCACCCGCATGCACATTGCCTTTGTGGCTGGCGTGTTTGTGAGCAGCCCTGCAATTTTTTATCAGGTATGGGCCTTCATCGCCCCCGGTCTGTATGAAGAAGAAAAACGGAGCATCATACCTGTTGCCGTGATGTCGGCCTTCTTCTTTATCAGCGGCGGCGCCTTCTGCTACTTTGTGGTTTTTCCCAACGCATTTGCCTTCTTCATGAGCTACGCCACCGACACCATCGTGGCTATGCCCAAGATCAGCGATTATCTGAGCTTTGTGCTCAAGCTTATTCTTGCCTTTGGCCTTGTGTTTGAAATGCCGCTGTTTGCCTTCTTTCTGGCGCGCATGGGCATTATCACGGCAGAACTCATGCGCCGCGTGCGGCGTTATGCCATTCTGGCCATTTTCATCGTGGCGGCAATTCTTTCACCGCCCGATGTGGTTTCGCAGTTGCTCATGGCCGCGCCCATGCTTGTTCTTTATGAAGTGAGCATCTTTGTGGCGGCTGGTTTTGGCAAAAAGCCCGCGAAGGAAGAAGACGAGTCAGACGAAAAGCCCGAAGGCGAAGACGGCGAAACCCCCGATGCCGGGACAAAACCGGACAAGGATGAAAATACCTCGGAGAAGCCATGAGCGACATCGCCCCCAGAACCTCCACGCAAGAGCGCAAAAGCGCCGAAACCGACATCCGGCTTGAACTGAACATTGACGGTCAGGGCATTACGGACGTGAAAACAGGTTTTGGCCTGCTCGACCATATGTTGACGCTGACAGCTTTTTGGGCTGGTATGGATCTGCGGCTGGTGTGCGAGGGCGACATGGAAGTGGACGCCCACCACACCACAGAAGACGTGGGGCTGCTGCTCGGCAAGGCGCTGCTTGAAGCCCTCGGAGACAGGGCTGGCATTGCCCGCGTAGGCTATGGGCGCGTTCCCATGGACGAAGCCCTGGCAGAAGCCACTGTTGATCTTTCGGGCCGCCCCTGGCTTGAGTGGCGCGGCGGAGAGTTGCTGCCCCCGGTTCTGGCGGGGGAAGAAAAAGACCTCTGGCGGGAATTTTACAAGGCATTTGCAAGCAGTGCGCGCTGCAATCTGCATGTGGAGTTCCGCTATGGCCAGAACGGCCATCATCTGCTGGAATCGGCGGCCAAAGGGCTGGGGCTTGCCCTGGCCCAGGCAGTGCGCCGAAACGGCACAACCATCAGAAGCACAAAGGGAGGTCTTGATTGATGCAATCCCGACTTCGTATGCTGTTGCTGCCCGCGCTTTGCCTCATGCTGATCGCCTGCGCCTGCAGCCGCCGTCCCACAAGCACGGCGGACGTTCCCCGCGTTATTTCGCCTTCGTATGTCATATCGGTTGCGCCCTTTACCCAGCCGATCAACGCAAGCCAGCTTATTACCGGGCGTATCCCTGATAATCAGGGCCGCATTGCCGATGAACAGCTGCCCTCGCTTGACCGTCGGTTCCGCAATGTGCTTACCACCGATTCCAAACGTCAGTTCAAGTATATTGACACCATTGATCTGCCCAGGGATCTTACGCGCTTCCACAGTTCCGAGCAGCCCCAGGCGCTGCCGCTCTGGATTGCCTATGGCAAGAAGCAGGGCGCGCAACTGCTGCTGGTGCCGCAGATTCTTGACTGGCACGAACGCCAGGGCTCCACTGCCGGTGTTACCGAACCCGCCCATGTGCGCGTGGAATTTTTCCTCATCAACGTTGCCAACGGCTCCATCATGTCGCGCTCCGTCTTTGAAGAAAAGCAGGAAGGCCTTGTGGACAACCTGATGAACGTAGGTACGTTCTTCAAGCGGCGCGGCCAGTGGGTCACGGCTGAAGAACTGACCGAAGACGGCATGCGCAAAGCAGTAAAGGATATGGGTTTATGATTCTATTTCCCGCCGTGGACATTCAGGACGGCAAGGCCGTGCGCCTCAAGCAGGGCCGCGCCCATGAAAGCACCGTCTTTGCCGAAGACCCCACAGACGCCGCCAAAGCCTGGGAAGCGCGAGGCGCTCAATGGCTGCACGTGGTTGATCTGGACGGAGCCTTTGACGGCGCGGCCAAAAGCCGCGAGATCGTGCGCCGCATCTGCACCGAGCTGTCCATTCCCGTGCAGCTTGGCGGCGGTATCCGCGACATGGCAACAGCCCAGGCCTATTTTGATGCGGGCGTTTCACGCCTGATTATTGGCACCCTGGCTCTGGAACAGCCCGAGCTTTTTGCCGAAATGTGCCGTGCCTTCCCTGGCCGCATTGGCGTTTCGCTGGATGCGGATGGCGGCAAACTCAAGACACGTGGATGGGTTGCCGACACTGGCCTGACCGTTGACGGGGTTCTGCCCCGCCTGCTGGCCGATGGCGCGGCATTCATCATCTATACGGATATCGAGCGCGACGGCATGCAGTGCGGCGTTAACGTAGCTGCTCTGGAGCATCTTTCGCGCCTTTCCACGGTGCCTGTCATTGCGGCGGGCGGCGTGGCGACGCTGGCAGATGTGCAGAAGCTCTACCCCCTCACCCTCACTACCAGCCTTGCGGGAGCTGTGAGCGGCAGGGCGCTGTACGAGGGCACCCTCAACCTTGAGGAAGCCAACGCCTGGATCGCCGCCCAATAAGCGGCATATAATTGCAGATTCAAGGCGGGCCGGATGGCCCGCCTTTTTTATGATGAACTTTCGATTGCTTACGCCTGCAATGTGCAATCATGAGCCTGTCTAAACAAAGCTGCATTCATCAGCGGCAGAAATAGTCAGCGCATACTGCAACCTTGACTCCCCCATTTCACGGCCTTATGATCTATCCATGTTATGCTTCAACTCTGCTTTTATGCCTCTTTTACGCCCATGCGTTTCAGGCTTTCCTGAAGAACGCTACTGGCGTTCCCTGCTCTAGCATCTCTCGCTATTTCCTCTGGTCATAGCCATTGTTGTCCTTCAATGCTGAAGGATTGCCTTTCTATTTTCCGCGAGAGATTTTTATGCTTAGATCAAAACCGTATCATTGGTGCTGCCTTGTTGCCTCCGTATTTCTGGAGGTGGGCGGAACACTTGTCATGAAGCTGGCGCAGGGCTGGGCTTTTCCCCACGCACAGGTTTTGGGGCTGGTTGTCATGTGGCTGGCCATCGCCATGTCCTACTTTTTTTTGTCCAAGGCTGTTACGGGCATTCCCGTTGGCGTGACCTTTGCCTTCTGGGAGGGGCTGGGCCTGACCTGCATCACCCTTGGCAGCGTACTTTTTCTGAACGAAGCCCTGACCTTGCGCCGCGCGCTGGGGCTGGCCTGCGTGCTGTCTGGTGCTTTGCTGGTCAATTATGGAACCGGGCACGGGGCACCCAAGCCCAGCCGCGAGGACTCCCCCACGGCCAGCAACAAGGCTGAAGCCCGCAAGCAGCGCGCAGAAGCGCCCACCCTGAATAACGGCCTTGCCGCAGGAGGGAACAGATGATGGATATTTCAAGCCTGTTCCAGAACGCCGCCCTGCCGCTGGTTTTGCTGGCCGCCGCGCTGGACGTGACCGCCAATATGCTGCTTGTGCGCTCCGACAGCTTCCGCCGCCGCGCCGTGGGCCTGCTGGCCCTTGCGCTGGTGGGGCTGGCTTTCTATTGCCTTTCACTGGCAGTTCATCATATGGATTTGGCCGTGGCTTACGCCATGTGGGGCGGTTTTGGCGTGCTTGGCACATCCGTGGGCGGATGGGTGTTGCTGCGCCAAAAGCTCGACCCCAGCGCATTTGCAGGCATTGCCCTGCTTGTCTGCGGCATGGTGCTGCTGCACACAAGCTGATTTAGGGCCGGATAGCTGCTTTCAGGAGAACGTATGAGCAAAGGTTTTTGGGACTACCTGTCGCACTGGCAGAAGGTCTTTCCCCGCCGCCGCGCCGTCAACTGGCGTGAAGGCTGGCTGCAAAACGGTTATTGCCGCGATTGCCGCTATTGCTGCGGCCCGCAGGATTCCAACGAGCTTTTTCCCATGGGCCTGCTGCCCGAGCAGTTGCGCCCCGGTCTTGCCAACGACTTTTATCTGCTCAACAGGGATACGGCCTTTATGGACGGGCGGGGTTGCCGCTCGTGCACAAATCAGGGTTGCCGTCTGCCCCGGCCAGAACGGCCTGTGGCCTGCGGGCTTTTTCCTTTTGTGCTGAACGCGGGGGAGATGTACCTTTATCAGATTTGCCCGGCGTCGCTCTTTACGCCGCTGGCGCGCATGGCGGAACTGGGACGCGAAGCAGCGGACTGGCTGGCAAAATTCAGCCAGCACGAACAGGAGCATATCGCTCTGAATCTGCCCGCAGAGGTACTCACAGACCGTTACATCAAGCTGCACATCCGAGTGTACAATCCCACGGCCTGGATCTGAGGCAAGGGGGAGTGCTGCCAGCGCGTACTGGTTGCGGCTAGCAGGCTACCATTCCGGCACAAAGGCGCGGCACCCGTAGTATTGGGGAATGCGCAGCACATCCCTGAGCGGCAGGGCAAGGTAGTGGGCCAGCAGGCTGCCCAGAATACCCGCATGCGAAACCATGAGCAGGGTTGCACCTGGGTAAAAACTGCGCCAGCGCGCCACGGCCGCCAGGGCGCGGCGCTGGGCCTGCATAAAGCTTTCGCCATGCGGGGGGCAAAAGTGTGCCATATCCTGCCCGCGAGCGGCATACGCACCGGGCCACGCGCGCTCGATTTCCGCCTTGGTCATGCCCTGCCAGAGGCCAAGGTTAATCTCGCGCAGACCGGGTTCCACATGCAGGGGGGGCCGCCCCTGCGGCAATGCCTCCATCAGGATGGCGGCGGTCTCACGGCAGCGGTCAAGATCCGAGCAGATGACCGCGCCAAGCGCGCCCTGCACCGCTGGCATGAACTGCCGCGCCAAGAGGCGTATCTGCTCCCGGCCCGCAGAACTTAAGGGAATATCCCGTGCGCCGACCATGCGCCGCTCCGGATTGGGCGGCAACATGCCGTGCCGCACCAGCCAGATGCCGCTCATGCAACCTCACGCCGGGCAACATTGCCGCGCGCAGCATTGCAATTACGCACAAGGGCGCGTTCCGCCACCAGGGCGGGTTCTTTGCCTATTTCGCGGGCAATGCGCTCTTCCAGCGCCTTGACGCGACCAAGCCTCCCCTGGATGGCCTCGCAGGCCGGGGCATCCTGGGCGTAAGCCTCCAGTTTGAGGCCAAAGCGCCGCTGCACGGGCACAAAGTTGCCGCCATAACAATACTTGTCCGCCAGATAGACCAGCTCTCGCTCAGTGACAGGCTCGTCCTCCGGCAAGGACAGATCGCGGTGATCCTGCACCAGACGCGCCATCTCCGGCAGTTCCAGCCGCCGTAAAAATTCCCCTGCCGCCGCCTCATGTCTGGGCTGGCCTTTGCAGATATCGTGCAGCAGCCCGCCAGCAAGCGCCAGGCGGGGATCCACCCCGGCATCATAGCCTGCGGCCTCGCGCGCATGGGCCAGAGCCTCAGCCAGACAGCAGGCCACGGCCCCCACAGCCCGCGCGTGACGCAAGCCTTTTTCCGGCACATTGCATATGCGCAGCAGGCATTCGGCCTCCACTGGCGAGAGGGTATGCCGCTCGCGGGCCAGCACGCGCAGGCGCGCATAGTCATCGGGAGTGTCCATATCTTCCAGAATCAGGGCATCAGCCACAGGCACATGCCGCAAAGGCGCGCCTTCCAGCGCCCCGCGCAGCCCGTTTTGCCCTTGATGCGTCAGAATATGCTGGGCCAAAGCCATGGAAATCAAGGGGGGATGCCCCTCCTGTCCGTCAAATGTCGGCACAAGCACCGACGTAGGCGCGGCCTTGCCGCTCACGGCCAGAGCTGCCGCATGGTCAGCCTCTTCCTGCCCGGCGGCGTCGAGCAAAGCGCGGATGGTCAGGGGCCGCACCAGCGGCACATCCACAGGCTGCACAAGAAACTGCCCTTCAAAACCGCCCTTCACCAGGGCCTCCACGCCCGCCTGCACAGATGAAAACATGCCCCGTTGCGGGTCGGGATTCCGCACCGCACTTAGCCCCAGCGCCAGAGCCTCTGCTTCCACGACTTCGGCGTGGAACCCGCTGACGATCACCACATCTTCCACACCAAGGGAACGGTACAGACTGACCAGTCCCCTCAGGGCGGAGCAGCGCCCGCCTTCGGGCAGCGAGGGCAGGGAAAGCAGGGCCTTGGCTGCGCCCATGCGCGAGGCCATGCCTGCGGCAAGAATCAGAACGGCTGGTTTCATGTGCTTTCTTCTTCGCGTTACTGCGCTGGGAACAATCAATAATATTGGGCCGATACAATAGCCCCATCGCTGGGGCATGCCATCAAGCGTTAAACACCCCGCCCCTTGGCGGGGCGCACGATGCGCGGCGGCTGCCCGCTTTTGCGTTCAATGCGGCCACGCACAGGGCCAAGCCTGCGCAAAGGGCTACCGCAGGCGCAAGGGGCTGGCAGCAGACAGGCCACATCACCGGTTCGATATCGCACCAAAGGCATTGCATGCCGTTGGAGCGTGGTAATGACAACCTCGCCCTCCTCGCCTGGGGCCAATATTTTACGCCCTGAAATATCTACTATTTCTATCAGAACGTCCAGTTCCCGCACATGAAAGCCCTGGTGGGCGGGGCATTCCACCGCGCAGCCGTAGGCGGTTTCGGTAAGGCCGTAATGATCCAGAATCTCGCATTGCCACGCCCGGCGCAAGGCCAGACCAAGCGCATCATCCAGAGGCTCAGCGCTGGTGAGTATGCCCGCAAGCCCCTGCGGCCCCCGGTGGGGAAAGTGCTTCAGCAAAAGGGCGAGTTGCGCGGGCGCGGCCACAAGGCAATGTGGCTTTGCCTGCTCCAGCCATTGGGCAAGAGCTTTGCCCGGCTCCGCGCAAGGGTCAGCATCTGGCGATGGGGTCGCGTGGACTTCCGGCGGTGGAGCCAGCACATCCACACCCGCTGCGCCCAAGGCCTGTCGCAGCAGGTCGGCCACGCCGTCAGGCCGCTCCGCACCGGGCAACAGCACTGCCAGCCGCTGCCCCGCGCCCACAAGCTGGCTCATACCCACCGCAAAAAAATCGCGCGTGCGGGCCAGGTCCGCATCAGTAAAGGCAAGCCGTTTGGGTTGCCCCGTGGTGCCTGACGTGTGCAGCGTGACCATACGCTGCACATCCCCCTGCGAAACGCACAAAAAATCCCCCCAGTTGCGCAGGTCTTCCGCAGTGGTGAAGGGCAGGCGTTCCAGATCGCCCACACTGGTTATATCCAGCTTGCACTCCCGCAAACGGGCGGCGTAAAATGCCCCGCGCACAGCCTGCCGCAAGGTGCTGCGCAGCAGGGCCGTTTGCGCAATCGCCAGCCTGCCGGGCAGCTCCCCGGAACTGCGCGCCCCGCACTGACGGGCCAGCCAGAGATCCAGCGGGCAGGAGCCGAAACCTGTTATGGAAGGTAGAGTTGCTGCGTCTGCCACTATGCGTCACCGTACAGGCGCGTGCCGTCGCTGGCAGTGAGATTGTGCAGGCAGAACGGAATCATGCGCCCGTCAGGCCGCACCACATGGATGCAGCAGCCGCGTACACGGTCAAGGTCAAGGCTCAGGGCATCCTGAAAGGCCATGGCCGAAAGCGTGAAACGCTGCTCTGCCCCGGCCTGAGCCAGAAATCGGCTAAAGCCGTCCGCACTGGCCTTGCTGCCTGCGCTGCCAGAGTCAAAGCCAGATGCGCCCCCGCAGCTACAGGCAGATTCCCCGCCACTGTTGCCCCCTTTCCAGTGCAGGGCCACAAACTGCTTGGCCTTGCGCGCCCCGTCCTCAGCGGGCGGAGGCACTTCCGCGCCAGCGGCCTTCGGTGCTGGCGAGCAACACGACTGCCCCGCATCGGCAAGCCATTCCAGCGAAGGTGCGCCGTTTTTCTGCACCCGGCGATACACTGCGCTGAAGGAACACAGCTCGTTTTCGCATCCCGGCGGATGCAGGTGACTGGGGCTGACCATTTCCGGTGCCTGCTGGGCCAGTGCTGCCATGACTTCGGGCAGGGTCAGGCGCGGGGCTTCCTCCAGCCGCCAGGGGTAGCGCCCAAAAAAAGCGGCTGGCTGCATGTGCAGCCCCCGCACCGCTGGGCCAAGCTCCAACGCCATGCGCAGCAGATCGCCCAGTTCGCCATCGTTGACGCCGCGCACAAGGGTCGCCACCAACACTACGCCAAGCCCGGCCTCTGCACAGTTGCGCACGGCGCGGCGCTTGAAATCAAGGCATTCCCTGCCCCTCAGGCTTGTAAAGCTGCTTTCGCGCACGCCGTCCCATTGCAGGTAGATGGAATCAAGCCCGGCCTCGCGCAGTGCGCGGGCATAGCCCTGCTCGCGC
The DNA here is from genome assembly GCF_024460775.1 of Desulfovibrio desulfuricans. Classification (NCBI taxonomy): domain Bacteria; kingdom Pseudomonadati; phylum Thermodesulfobacteriota; class Desulfovibrionia; order Desulfovibrionales; family Desulfovibrionaceae; genus Desulfovibrio; species Desulfovibrio desulfuricans. Next base: position 54,418 of record NZ_JANFYZ010000010.1, read on the forward strand.
GACAAACGCAGACCGTTGGTATTGATCTGCACCAGCCCAAAGCCACGTTGCCGCGCAAGCGTGATGATCTGCGGCAGGTCATGGCGCATGGTCGGCTCTCCGCCGGAGATCTGCACATTGCAGGGGCCGGACGCTCCCTTAAGGGTATCCATCTGCGCGGCAATCACGCTCAGCGGCACGTCTCCCGCCTCTCCGGAATTTTGATTCGACATAGAACCAGCAGAGGCATAGCACACGGGGCAGGCCATGTCGCACCGCATGGTCACTTCAAACAGACCGGTGCAGGTATGCTGGGCGTGGGCAGGACAAAGGCCGCAGTCAAAGGGGCAGCCATCGCGGATTGGCGTGTGCGGATTGGCCGGGTAGGAAGGGCTTTTGGGCCGTGACCATGCGGCAAAGGCTGGCGTGGCCACTGCACCGGGCTTGGCTTCCTGCCATACGGGGACGCTGAACGTGCCATGATCCGGGCAGGTTTTGCGCAGTACGACAGTGAGTGCATCCTTGGCCGAGCGTTCATAGGTGGCCTCTACCCGGCGCAGGCACACGGGGCAGAGGCTCTGGGTGCGGCGCAGGGTCATGCTTTTTCCGTCAGATCCAGTTCGTAACTCTGAACCAGTTCCATGATTTTTCCCCAGCATTCCGCCAGCAAGTCGCCGCAGGCCACAGGGTTTGGCTGCTCGCCCGCAGCGCCGGAAGTCGCGCCAAGCCCAGCCGCAATCTGCCCGCAGCGCTGGCCGCCGTAAGCTTCCGTGCGGTCATAAAACCACGTGGCGTAATCATTGAGCAGGGGGGTGAGCATGGGATGCGGGATTTCATCTTCCGCCCCCTTACCCGCGACCAGAGCCAGGGCACAGGCCCCTCCCGTCAAAAGGCCGCAAGGGCCGTCCGATTGACCGATGCCGTGACACAGCCCCTGTGCGGCGCGCACAACGCCGGGGTTCTGCCTGTCCTGAGCCTGCAACATGAGCAGGAGCAGCAACTGGCTGCAACAATAGCCCTGATGCACCAAGGGCAATAATTCCATCATCATGGGATTCATGGGGTCTCCTTTCGGGCAATCCAAAGGCCGTATCCATAGGCGCGCCAAGCTTTTCCTGGGCCAGCGCCCCCGCATGCGCAGCCATGGCTGCTGCTATTCGCCGAGGGCCGGGTTGCGTCGTCGCTGTACCAGATCATGCGGGCGGCCAGTTCCACCAGAGCGCGGCTGTTGTCCTCAAAATGCAGCAGGTGCAAGCCAGCCGCTTCCACAAGCCCGCGCCACGCAGATTCAGGCCGCGCACCCGCAAGGCATGATGAACCCGGTGCGGCGTATTTTTCCGGGAGTGGCTCAGCTGTCGCTGTTGTCGGCGGGATAGATTGGGACGAGTTCGATTGTACTGCGCTTGCGTGACCGGAACAGGAACAACTGGAGCGGGAAGAGCCTGCACCAGAGCAGCCGGTGCTGACGGGGCGTTCATACCCTGGCCGCAGCATGAGGTCGCTGGTCACCAGCAGACCGCCGGGGCGCAGGGCGCGACAGGCGGCGCGCAAGGTCGCAAGAGGATTGTGCAGCAGGGAAAGAACACACTCGCACACTATGCAGTCGCAGGAGTCTGCGGCCAGCGGCGGGCGCTCAAGATCGGCCCGCACAATGCGGACGTCAGCAGAAGGGGCTGCATCCACAGGAAGTCCGGCCTCAGCGTGTTTGTCCAGCCCCACGGCGCGATAGCCCATCTGCGAGAGCAGGCGCAATGTCGCCCCTGCCCCGCTGCCAAGGTCAAGAACCAGCCCGCCCGGCGCAAGCAGGCCCGCAGAAGCGCACCACGCAAGCGCTCGACGCGTCAGTTCCACGCCACCGGGACGCCATGCGTCACCAGCTGCGCGGCGAAAGTCCGGCCTTTCCCACAGTGCGTTCATTTATCTTCCAGCAGAGCTTCCACTTCAAGCATCTTGCCTTCGGCCAGAGATTTGGGCACCTGCGTCAGCCCGCACTTGGGGCAGCGCGGCAAAAACACGTCAAAGGCGCTGTTGAGATAAAAAACAGGAACCTTCACCTGCTCAAGGGCAACGCGGCAACGCCCGCACACCCACTGGCCGCCGTCCGGCCCGTAGTTTGGCCCCATGCTCATGACTGTTCACCTCTCTGCCCGCCATTTTGCGCACCCAACATGTTGGGGCGCTGCCCATCGGTGCAGCACTGGTGGCTGTTGATGACATCCGCAGCTTCCTGACCGCCGGAACCCGGCACCACCATCCGGTGGCACCACGCATCGTGCAGGACAAAGACCTCGCCCTGCGCTTCGTATTCCACCCAGAAAGTCACCTTTCTGGGCCGCCACGAGCCAAGACGATGCCCGTCATCCAGATTCTCGAACCAGTGCCCACTGGCCTCGGCCCCCACAACGGCCCCTTCCACGTCTGAAAGCAGAATATGCCGCTCTTCCAGCCGGGCCAGCACATCCGCCGCCACCAGCACCCTGCCCTTTCCGGCCTGCTCGGGCGTGTCTGCAAGCAGGGCCTGTTGCCCGGCGGCGCTGCCATATTTTTCCAGCAGTTTGCGGCGCAAGGCAGCCCTGTTGGCGCGGCGCGCCGAAAGGCCCGGCCCTTGAGCCGCGCCGGACTGCGCCTTGCCTGACGCTGGCAGCAGCAGATCAAGCAGATGCCAGCACTCCTTGCCGCTGGCCGCCATGCGGTCACGGCACATGATGCACGAGGCAAGGCCGGGGTGCTCAAGCTGGGCGGCCCGGTGATCGCTCATGGCTCGGGCGGTTTCCGGCTGGGCGCACCACACAAGGCCGCCGTAACCGCAACAGGCGGTGGAAGCGCCGGAAAGGCGCGGTTCTTCAATTTTTGCCCCGCATTTGCCCGCCAGACTGCGCACTGCGGCAAGCCATGACGCATCATGCCGGGCGGTACAGGGATCCTGAATGGAAAAAACCGAGGGCAGGGAATTACCAGCAGTGGGAGCCTCAAACGGCAAGCTGTCCAGCACCTCCCACACGGAAACAGTCTGCGCTTCCGGCAGGGCCTCGTGCAAGGCCGTAATGCAGGAAGAACAGGCCGCCATGATGCGCGGTTTGCCCAGTCCCTCCCAGGCCTTGCGCAGTTTGTCCGTATGCTCCTTGAACAGGGTGGTTCTTCCGGCCCAACGCGCAGGGATGCCGCAGCAGGAAAGCATGATGCCCACGCCGGATTTCAGGCCGTTGCCAAATTTTTCGCGCAGCAGATCATAAAGCGCCGCCGTTTGTTCCACGCGCGCCGCAGCCAGCTGGCAACCGGGAAAAAACAGCCACTGCTCGCCCACCGCCTGACTCGCGTCAGCGCCCTGGGATTCTGCGGCTGGCGACAAGGGCGGCAGCACAAGGGCGCATTCCGGCCCTGAGGCGCTTTCCATATCCTCAAGCGCAAACTCGTGGGCCGTGGGCGGCATAAAACCGCGTTCCACCATGTCTTCCCGTGCGGAAAGGCACAGCTCGGCCATGGAAAAATTCTCCGGGCACAGTTCCTCGCACTGGCCGCACAGGGCGCAGCCGTTGATGAGGGCATTTGCCGTGTGCAGGCCCTTGACGATGGACGCGTTGTTATTGACCTGACGCGCGTAGAGGCGCGGATAGCCCTTGTATTTCTGCAAGTACACGCATTCGCGCACGCAGATCATACACTGGCATTGCAGGCAGCGCTCCGCCTCGCGCGCGGATTCCTCCGCAGAATAGAGCGGCTCGCCGCAAGCAGCCTGCGAGGCTGGTTCCACACGCGGCACGGGCGCTATACCTGTCACATCGGTGTGCAGCGGCCCCTGAGATTTGTCACGCGCGGCTGTGAGGGAAACGCCGCTGGTCACGCGCTCCATTGTCTGCGCCGCATGCCGCCCCTGCCCCGCCTGACGCGAAGGTGAGGCAAACGTGTGGCCTGTGGGGGTGCTGCTGCGCCAGCCAGCGCAGCAGATATTGCCGCGCCAGAGCAGGGTTTCCGCATCCACCTGGGCTTCGTCCGGGGCAATGCCGGGTGCATGCTGCTGCACGGCATCGGCGTCCACCAGCACGGCGTCATACTCCGCAGCCATCTTTTCCAGCAGCGCGGCATCAAGCGTCGCCTGGGTAAAACTGACCTTCTGGCGGCCAAGGGCTTCCATGTCTTCCGCCAGAAAATCCTTGGCAATGCCCGCCTCATTGTCTGCCGCCAGTGCGGGATGCGCTTTGAGCAAAAATTCGCCCGCCGCGCCCGAGTGAAAGACAGTAACGGGATAGGCCTTGCGCGACAGATCCCAGGCGGCCGTGAGCCCGGCAAGCCCGGCCCCCATGACGGCCATGCGGAATTTTTTGGGAGGCAAAGGCAACATACGGCTCTGCGCGCCCACAGCAAGCATGCACGAGAGTTCAAGCCCATGCATGGCGAGGCTGCCGCCCAGATCCTGCCGCAGACAGGCGTTTTCACAGGGGTGATCGCAAATGCGGGCAATAATGCCGGGCAGGGGCAAGTGCCGCTCAAGCACCTTGCGGGCCTCGCCCTGCTTGCCTTCAGCTATGCGGGCCATGAAGGCGCGCACATCCAGATCAAAAGGACAGGCCACCCGGCAACGGGGCGGACTTTCCTGTGTGCAGTGCGACTCTATTTCGTGCAGACGTTGTTGATCCATCATGGCGATTGCTCTCGCTGGCTTGGTGCAGACTGGCGCTGCGGCAAGGGGCGGGCGGCGCGGATTGCCGCCGAAAATACAAACAGGGCTTTCAGAGATACCCCCGAAAGCCCCGCTGCAAAAACATTGCACACCGTAGCGGCGCTCATGGCCTGGCGTGCGGTAAACCAAACAAATAAACATGGGGCTGGGATATGGGGAGAACCCCTTTTCAATCAGGATTCTCCCCAGTGTCTCCAGATGGTTACCGCAATCTTACGCTACTTGGGCATGGCCGCCAACACCTTTTCGGGGCGGGCGGGCAAGTGGCGCACACGCGCGCCGCAAGCATTGTAGATGGCGTTGATGATGGCAGGGTGCGGCGCGGTAAGGGGCATTTCGCCCACGCCGGAAGCGCCAAAGGGGCCAGCCTTGCGGGGGGTCTGCACATAGACGATTTCCATGTCGTCAGGAATCATCTTGATGGTGGGCACGCCCGCGCCAGCAAGGGTGCTGTGCTTCTTCAGGTCTTCGTAGTCTTCGGTCAGGGCAAGGCCAACGCCCTGCGCCAAGCCGCCGTAGATCTGACCGTCAACCACCAGCTTGTTGCACAGGGTGCCGATGTCGGCCACGCACACAAGCTTTTCAACTGTGGTCTTGCCGGTGGCGACCTCAACGGCCACTTCGGCAAGGAACAGACCGTACATGTAACAGGCAAAGGGTTCACCCTGGCCCTTGCCGTCGCAGTCCTTGGCCGGAGCAGACCACTTGCCGTCATAGTGCACGGGGCGGCCTTCGGCCTTCATTTCGTCATAGGTAAAGAAGCCGCCGCTGGGCTTGCGCATGCCTTCAATAAGCATTTCGCAGGCCACGCGGGTGGCGTTGCCCGTGACCACCTGAGAACGCGAACCGCCAGCAGGGCCGGAATTGGGGGTCTTGCTGGTATCGTTCATGACCAGATGGATATTTTCGGGCTTGATGTTCAGGGGGCGCAAGGCTTCATGGGCGGTGCCCAGGGTGCCGGAATCAGCGCCCTGGCCGTGGTCTTCCCACGAGTTGCCCACGGTTACGCTGCCGTCGGGGTTCAGTTCGGCCCAGGCTTCGGAGGTGTCCGGCCCGTCAAGGCCCGCGCCATACACGCCAAGGGCAATACCCACGCCGCGTTTGACTTCGGCGGTGGACTTGGCCTTAACGGTCTTTTTGGCTTCTTCGTAGTAGGGGCGCATTTTCTGGAACATTTCGGGCAGGCTCATGACTTCAGGCACCTGACCGGAGGGGTTGGTATCGCCTTCGCGGTAGCAGTTCAGCTCGCGGATGTCGAAGGGATCCATGCCCAGCTTTTCAGCCAGTTCGTCCATGAGCACTTCGGAGGGGAATTCGGTTTCCGGCGCGCCGTAGCCGCGGAAAGCCGCACCCCAGCAGTGGTTGGTGGCAACGGTGCGGCCCTTGCCGCGAATGTTGGCGATGCCGTAACCAGCGCCGATATACTGCGCGCCGCGCAGGGTGAGCAGATCGCCGAATTCGGAGTAGGGGCCGTGGTCAACGCTCCAGTCCGTTTCCATGGCAAGAATCTTGCCCTGCTTGTTGGCGGCAAAACGCACGGTCGTCCAGAAGGGCGAACGCTTGCCGGTGTAGTTCTGCTGCTGTTCGTAGTTGTAACGCAGGTGGCAGGGACGGCCGGTAGCCATAACGGCCACGCCCACAAGGGCTTCCATGGTGGGGCTGAACTTGTAGCCAAAGGTGCCGCCGGTGGTGTTCTGCACCAGTACGAGATCCTTCGGGAATTCCAGGCCGAGGCCGGGGGCGATCATCAGCGCGTGCAGATGAATGGCAACGGACTTGGAGTGGATGACCACCTGGCCCTTGTCGTTCACATAGCCGTAGCCCACGTCGGGTTCGATGGGCAGGTGGGGCTGGCGCTGGGTGTAGTAATCGCCTTCCGCGATGACGTTTGCCGGATCGTTGAAGAAGGGAGCGGTATCCGCGCCTTTTTCCTCAAGCTGGTCGTAGTAGATGTTGGGGGTGCCGGGGTGGATTTCGATGGCGTCCGGGGCCATGGCCTCGGGGGCGCTCATGTATTCGGGCAGCAGCTCAAGGTCAAACTTGACCTTTTCAGCCGCAGCGCGGGCGTTGCATTCGGAGTCAGCGCAGACAATGGCCAGCGCATCGCCGTACTGGAAGATTTTGGTATCGTTAAGGATGGGCCGTTCCCAGCCATCGCCCTTATTGGTGGGGAAGGTGATCAGGCCGGTGATGCGGTTCCTGCCCTTCACATCCTTGTGGGTCAGCACCTTGTACACGCCGGGCATTTTTTCGGCTTCAGAGGTGTCTATGCCCTTGATGTTGGCATGGGATACCTTGGCCTGGGCAATGGCGAGGTGCAGAGTGTTGGCGGGCAGGCGGTGCGCTGCGTCCGCGCCGAATTCGGCGGTGCCCGTCACCTTGGCGACGGCAGAAGGACGGGGCATGGTGGAACCCCAGATGCGGCCATCGGCAGGCATCTTGAAGGTAACGTCGTCCAGCGTTTTATCGCCGCGCATAAGGGCGGCTGCGTCCATGACAGCGTCCACCAGGGGCTTGTAGCCCGTACAGCGGCAGACGTTGTGATTTTTCTGGAACCAGTCGCGCACGTCTTCACGGCTGGGATTAGGATTGGAATCAAGCAGGGCCTTGGCCGAAACGATGAAGCCAGGGGTGCAGAAACCGCACTGGGCCGCGCCGTGGTAAATCCATGAATGTTGCAACGGGTGCAGATGGTCGGGGGTACCCACGCCTTCAAGCGTCGTCACGGCGGCGTTTTCCGCCACGCGGCTCATTTTTACCACGCAGGCGCGTACCACTTTGCCGTCAAGGATCACCGAACAGGCACCGCACTGACCCTTGCCGCAACCAACTTTGACACTGGTGAGCTGCAACTGATCGCGCAGCACGTCCACAAGCATATCGTCGGGGTTAGCCAGCAAGCGCCGGGGAATGCCGTTAATCACAAGGGTTTTTGTTTCCATGCGCGACTCCTTTTAATGATGAACAAAGGTATATGCCTGCGCGGTGAATCCGCGCCCGGGGTCAAACTTCCCGCCTCCTATTTCCCGAACGGACAGACCGGATAGCGGCATTCTTCACACTGGGAGCAAAAGCCCCCGTGCCCCAATGCCGCCACATCGGCAGCCGTTACCTCAATGCCGGCCAGCAGGCGCGGCACAACGAGATCAAAAATGCTGGCCTTGTGGTACATGACGCATCCGGGCAGCCCCAACACGGGCACCCGGCCTGCCGCCCCCTGGGCATAGGCCAGAAGGAACATGGCGCCCGGATACACCGGCGCGCCATAGCTGACCACCTCCGCTCCGGAAGTGCGGATGGCGGTTGGCGTGCGGTCGTCAGGGTCAACAGACATTCCGCCAGTTACCACAATAAAATCAGCACCTTGTTCGAGAAAATCCCTGATCGCTCCGGCAGTCATGGGCACTTCGTCACTGGTAAGGGTCTGCCCCACCACCGTGCTGCCCAGAGCGACGAACTTTTTGCGCAGCACAGGGCCAAAGGCATCCTGGATGCGCCCGTAAAAAACTTCGCTGCCTGTTGTGACCACGCCAACCCTGGCGCGGCGCAAAGGCAGAACTTCAACGACCGGCCCATCGACGAACGATTCAAGCTGCCGCAATTTTTCATCCTCAATCATCAACGGCACCACGCGGGCTCCCGCTACCGAGCGCCCCTTGGTTACGTGCTGCATGGTGTGGATGGTTGCGACAGAAATTTCGCCAAGGCTGTTTATGCGGTTGAGAACTGGCACATCCACCCGCAGCAGCCCGTCACAGGCGGCCTTGAGGTCGATACGCCCTTCCTTGGGTTCCGTGCATGTCAGGTTGCCGCCGGAAACGGCAGAAATAACACGAGCGGCGGCATCATTTTCGTGAACCATGCCGGGCAGGGATTCAAAAACATAAAGATGCTCTTTGCCAACCTGCAGCAGCACCTCAACGTCTTCTTCCCGCACAACATGGCCTTTACGAAAAACAGGCCCTTTGCTTTCACCAGGAATAATCCTGGTGATGTCGTGACACAAAACACTGCCCACGGCGTCATGCACATGGATGGTTTTCATTGCCAGTTTGGACATGACCTCTCCCGAAGCTGACTTCTAGATTGTGCATAAAATACCACCCTTACAACAAATTGCAAAATAAAATTCGTTATTTATTAATTGTGCTTTTGCTAACCATCTGGCTTTCAATGGTATCAACAGATAAATTCCTCTTTTTCGCAAAAAGCGTGACTATTGTCCCCATGACAAATACCGGGCCAAGGTCTCAAATTCATGCGGCATTGACAGCCGCGCGTTTCTTTGCGAGAGGGAAGGAAAAAAGCCGCTGTATTTGCCCAGAATACGGCAGCCATTAAAAGGAAATGCCATGCAAACGCGTTCAGCTCATTGGCCGATGACTCTGCCCGGCAAAGGCCGACTGGGCCTTTCCGGTCTGGCGGTTCTTACGGCTCTGCTGCTCGGCGGGTGCGGCTTCGGCGGGTCCCCGGCCCAGCCGGAAACGCCCCCCGGCCCTGTCACTGGCTTCATGATCGTCTCCGCAGTGGGAGAAACCGCTACTGTTGACGACCCTGATTTTGGCAAGGGGGTGCGCGTGAGCCTGGACGAGCTTTTCACCTCGGCCAAGGGCGAAGACTGCAAACGCGGCACCGTGCTTTCAGGCCAGCGTGAAGCGGAAGTTATTGTCATCTGTAAGGATGACAAAGGCCGTTGGACCATGGCCCCGCGAGTGTGGGGACAGGGTCTTTCGCAGTAGCGAGGCTGAGACTCCGGCTTATTGCCAGCAGGCCCTTGGCAAAAAACGATCAAGGGTGCATTGCCTCTGGCTAAACCGGGCAAATGTGATTATTTATGAAAGCGCACGGCGAATACCACGCCCGTGCGCTTTCCTTGTTGCAGTTGCAGCCTCGCAGCCCTGTTGAACCGACACGCCCTGAGCATGTCTCAGCGCCTTCAGACACTGGAGATACAAGGCGTTATGAGGATATTGACTACGGAACCCTAGGGCCAACAGCCTGTTTGCGGAACCACCTCTGGGGGCCATGCAAGCCCGAATCCATTGCATCAACACTGCCATGTCGCACAGAACTATTTTCACTTTTCTGCTGATCTTTTTCGCCCTGTCCAGCGCGGTCAAGGCCGAAAATGCACCCCAGCCTTACGCTGCCAACCTGTTTCAGGGCAATTTTTCGCAGAGCAAGGATGCCGCAAAGGACGCCAAGGATGCCTCCATCATCGCGCCGGGCGACCGGGTGGTGCTGCGCCTGTGGGGCGGCGACCTCAAGGTGGACAGCACCCTGACTGTGGCTGCTGACGGGCATCTGGACGTACCGGAGGTGGGGGCCATACCCGTGGCTGGCCTTGGTTACGACAAGCTGGCCGAAGCCTTGCGCAGCAAACTTGCCGCCAACGGCCATGCCGATGCGCAGATTTACGCTGCGCCTCTTGATGCCCGGCCTGTGGCCGTTTTTGTCACAGGCGGCGTTGCCAGGCCTGGACGTTACACCGGCACCCCCGGCGACCCGTTGCTGAGCTTTCTGGACAAGGCCGGAGGCCTTGACCCCATGCGCGGCAGTTATCGTGACATCCGCCTGATGCGTGACGGCAAGGCCGTTGCCAGCCTTGACCTCTACCCCTTTGCCCGCAAGGGCGTGTTGCCTGCCGTGCGCGTACAGGAAGGCGACACGCTTGTGGTGGGCGACAAAGGCCCCACCATTACGGCCATCGGCGCGGTGCGCACCTCCGCCAAATTTGAGTTCCCCAAGGGCAAGTCCACAGGCACGGCCCTGATTGAACTGGCCGAACCGCAGAACAGCGCCTCGCACATCGCCCTTTCCGGCACCCGCAACGGCGCGCCTTACAGCACCTATCTGCCGCTCAAGGAACTGCGCAACCTGATGCTTGAAGACGGCGATCAGGTGCAGTTTATTGCTGATGCGCCCGGCAATACCATGATGGTCGAGGTACAGGGCGCAGTGCGCGGAGCTTCCCGCTTTCCCGTGCGGCGCGGGGCCCGCTTGCAGGAAGTGAAGAACTTTATTGCCGTTGAACCTGGCCGCGCCAACCTCCAGGCCATGTACATCAAACGCAAGAGCGTTGCCGCCCGGCAAAAAAAGGCCATTGCAGATTCCCTGCGCAGACTGGAGGAAACAGCCCTCACGGCTTCCTCCGCCAGCGCGGATGAAGCAGCCATCCGCGCCAAGGAGGCGGAGATGGTCTCCAAATTTGTGGAGCGGGCCAAGAGCGTGGAACCGGAAGGCGTGGTTGTGCTTGACGGCGGGCCTGACAAGGCCGACCTCTCACTGGAAGACGGCGATATCATTGTGATCCCGCCCAAGAGCGACGTGGTGCTGGTAAGCGGCGAGGTCATGATGCCGCAGGCCATGCTGTGGGGCAAAAAGAAGGATGTGGACGACTACATCAAGGGTGCTGGCGGTTACACCAACCGCGCAGACCACGACAAGGTTCTGGTGCTGCACCAGAACGGCTCGGTGTCGCAGAACGGCGATGACATCCTGCCCGGCGATCAGGTAATGGTACTGCCCAAGGTGGAATCCAAAAACATGCAGGCAGTCAAGGACATCACCCAGGTCATCATGCAGGTGGTTGTTTCCGCCCGGTTGCTGCTGGGCATGCCGTCGTTGTAAGCTTTACGCAATTCTGCAGAAAGGGGGGCTTTTGCCCCCTTTTTTATTTCATGCGCACACGCTGCAAACGTGCGGTTGCATCACAAACGGAATTTGGGGTATGGTTTTGCAAGGAATGCAAAATCTACAAGAGGAATACATGGAACGCGCCCTGGAAGCATCCCCCCTGTTTTCTGGAATGACCGGACAGGAGGCGCGTATGTGCCTTGCATGCAGCGGCGCATTTGAAGAGCAGCACGGCAAGGGCGCGCTGATTTTTGCAGAATCTGACCCGCCGGAAAGGCTGTATGTGCTGCTGGAAGGTGCGGTGAACGTGTGCCGTGAATCAACCGAAGGCAGACGCGCCGTCATGGCGCGCGTTGACGCCCCCGGCGACCTGTTTGGCGAGGTGCATGTTTTTTTGGGCCGCCCGAGCTATGGTTGCAGCGTCCTGGCGGAAACGCCTGTGCGCATACTGGGCATACCCGCCCGGTTTTTCTACGCCACCTGCGAAAAAGCCTGCTCCGTCCATTCACGCATGATCCGCAACATGCTCGGTATTTTTGCGCACAAGGCTTTTTTTCTCACACGCCGCATTTCACTGCTGTCTTGCGGCAGCTTGCGGCGCAAACTTGCAGCCCTGCTGCTGGAGCACCGCCGCCCTGACGGCATGGTTTCACTGGCAATGAACCGTGAACAGATGGCTGATTTCCTGGGAGTAACCCGCCCCTCACTTTCACGCGAACTCGCCGCCATGCGCGACGAAGGCCTTCTGCAAATGGAGGGTAGAAGCATTCGCGTACCTGACATAGCCTCACTGAATTTTTTGTGCGAATATTTCCCGGCCTGATTGAAATATATTCTTTTTATAAGTAATTTCAGGTTATTGCACATCGCCTCCTTTTTTCTCCCGCGCCCAAAATATTTTCATTTTCTTGAGCATCCGTAACATTTGTTACAGAACCATTGTCCCAGCCTTGATAGAACGGAATCGTCAACACAAGGAGGGCCTCATGGACCACATTCTCAAGAACCTTGAATTCGCCGCAGCGCTGCCCCTGGCCGCGCAGGTCGAGTGCCAGCCTGGCCAGATCGCCAGCAAGACCCTTATCCAAAACGCCTCTGTGGGCATCACCCTGTTTGCCTTTGACGCCAACGAAGAAATCAGCGCCCACACCTCCACGGGCGATGCCATGGTTCTCGTGCTTGAAGGCTCGGCGCAGGTAACCATCAGCGGCCAGTCACATACCGTGCAGGCGGGTGAAGTGATTATCATGCCCGCCGGCCAGCCGCACTCTGTACGCGCGCAAGAACGCTTCAAGATGCTGCTTACCGTCGTTTTTCCTTCCCCCAAGACCCCCGCGTAGGCGGATCACCCCCCAGCCTCCGCTTTGCGGAGTATCAGGAGACACCCCATGAGTAACGCCATGTTCTGCTATCAGTGCCAGGAAACCGTGGGCAACAAAGGCTGCACCCAGATCGGCGTGTGCGGCAAAAAGCCCGAAACAGCAGCCCTTCAGGACGTGCTGGTATATGTGACCAAGGGCCTTGCGCAGGTCGCCACCAAAGTGCGCGCCCTGGGCAAGACCGTGAACCACGAAATCGACCGCATGGTCGTGGGCAACCTTTTTTGCACCATCACCAATGCCAACTTTGACGATGACATGATCGCCGAGCGCGTGCGCAAGACCTGTGCCGCCAAGAAAGCCCTGATGGCCGAGCTTGGCTCGCGCGACGGGCTGGCCGACGCTGCCCTGTGGGAAGCGGACGACAAAGCCGCCATGCTCGCCAAGGCTGCTACTGTGGGCGTTCTTGCCACAAGCGACGACGATGTTCGTTCCCTGCGCTGGCTCGTGACCTTTGGCCTCAAGGGCATGGCCGCCTATGCCAAGCATGCCGATGTGCTGGGCAAGCATGATCCCGCCGTGGACAACTTCCTGCAGGAAGCTCTGGCCAAGACCTTGGACGACAGCCTTTCCGTGGCCGATCTCGTGGCCCTGACCCTTGAAACCGGCAACAAGGGCGTAAGCGTTATGGCTCTGCTGGATGCCGCCAACACCGGTACCTACGGCAATCCCGAGATCACCAAGGTCAACATTGGCGTGGGCACCAACCCCGGCATCCTGATTTCCGGCCACGATCTGCGCGACCTGCAGATGTTGCTCGAGCAGACCGAAGGTACGGGCGTGGACGTGTACACCCACTCCGAAATGCTGCCCGCCCACTACTACCCCGCTTTCAAGAAGTTCAGCCACTTCAAGGGCAACTACGGCAACGCGTGGTGGAAGCAGAAGGAAGAATTTGACACCTTCAACGGCCCCATCCTGCTGACCACCAACTGCCTTGTGCCGCCCAAGGACAGCTATAAAGACCGCGTGTACACCACAGGCGTTGTGGGCTTCCCCGGCTGCAAGCACATCCCCGGCGAAATCGGCGAACACAAGGACTTTTCGGCCATTATCGCTCACGCCAAGACCTGCCCGGCCCCCACGGAAATTGAGACCGGCGAGATTGTGGGCGGCTTTGCGCACAATCAGGTGCTGGCCCTGGCCGACAAGGTTGTTGACGCTGTGAAGTCTGGCGCCATCAAAAAGTTTGTGGTCATGGCTGGTTGCGATGGCCGCGCAAAGGGCCGCTCCTACTACACCGAGTTTGCAGAAGGCCTGCCCAAGGATACCGTTATCCTCACCGCCGGTTGCGCCAAATACCGCTACAACAAGCTTGACCTCGGCGATATCGGCGGTATCCCCCGCGTGCTGGACGCCGGTCAGTGCAACGACTCCTACTCCCTGGCCGTTGTGGCTCTGAAGCTCAAGGAAGTGTTTGGCCTCGCCGACATCAACGACCTGCCCATCGTGTACAACATTGCCTGGTACGAACAGAAGGCTGTTATCGTACTGCTGGCCCTGCTCGCCCTTGGCGTGAAGAACATCCACCTTGGACCCACGCTGCCTGCTTTCCTTTCGCCCAACGTGGCCAAGGTGCTGGTGGAGCAGTTCGGCATCGGCGGTATCAGCACTCCGCAGGACGACCTTAAGGCTTTCTTCGGTTAATCCCCGGTTCAAAGGGGCGGCAGATTGCCCTGCCGCTCCCTGCATACAAAAGGCGGCGCACCTGTAATGGGTGCGCCGCCTTTTGGCATTTATACGACTGGGCCATATGCGTAGCTATTAATCGTGCCGCAGCAAATGCACCAACCGGGGAAGGCACAGCCTGATGACAGGCAACCTGGATGTCCCAAGTTAATGCATATGACGCTCGTGTACAAAAAATAGAAAAACGTCGTAGGGAATTGCGGGGCCACTGACGTTTCATACTACGCACCACTACCCGATTCCCGAACTGTATCAACCCTCAAGTTGCAAGCATCCAGAATCAATAGAATGCAATACCGAGAAACAGGAGAGCGCATCAATACACTTTGGGGACACCGCGAGATGAGGAGCAAGGATGAAACAGGCAACGGCACGGCAGCCCTCATGGCTAACACTAAGGGCTTGTAGAAACAGGCTGGATGCAGGGCAACAAAAAAGGGGAACCCGAAGGTTCCCCTTTTAATCGTAAGGCTAGGTACTCTTAGAAGGAGTACACGAAACGGACGTTCACGTTCCAGGGATCACGTTCCTGGTCGCTACGGCCGTTCATCTTGCTGGTGCCCCACACGCCCTTGGACTGGTCAAGCCAGGTGGCGATGTAGGCCGCGTCAAGGGACACGGTGAAGTTGTCATACATCTTGTAATCGTTGGTCAGACCGAATTCCAACGCGGTGTCGTTGGTGGTCATGTACAAGGGGTTCATGCCAGCGGCCTGGGCGTTGGGACCCTGGTTGGTGATCTTGCTGTAAGCACTGTTGTGACCGGTAAGGTAACGGGTCATGGTGGTGCTGTTGGTGCCGCCGATGAGGTTCAAACGGAAGGTGTGCTTCAGGTTTTCGATGAAGCTCATATCCTTCAAGCGGGCGCCGATACCCCAGGTGCCGGACATGTCGTAGCCAAGGATGGCTTCGCGGGCGATCATGGGTCCGCCGTTGAAGGCGAAGTCAGAGAAGCCGTTGTTGTTGTTGTTCACGCTGATGGAAGGCATGCGCTCGGAACCGTTGGCCGGGTTGCCGTCGTCGCCGGAAGCGTACCAGCCGTACAAGCCGGGGATGGCCCAGTCAAGCTTGTATTCGAACAGCAAAGAACCCAGCCAGCCAGCGCGGTTGGCGCGGCTGTCATCATAAGAAACGGAACCGTAGTTGAAATCCCACGCGATGCGGAAGGGATCAAACGCGGTCACTTCGCCGGTCAGGCCAGCCCACACGGCGTTGCCGTAGCTGCCCATGGCCTTGGTGCTGGTGGTGCCGTCCTTATGCAGGGCGCCGCCCACGGGCATCATGCCAGCAACAGGGTACTTGCCGCTGGTGGGAATGGAGTTGCCGAAGTAGTTGTTGTAGCCTTCTTTGCGGAAGGTGTTGGGACCGATGGCGCTGTACATGGCCCAGGGGGTCACTTTCACGCCGTCAAAGGTCATGGGCACCAGCAGGGCAAACACGTCCATGTTGTCCATGTAGTTGTTGCGGTTGCTGCTGTGGTCAAAGCTGTTGGTGTAGTTGTCGTTGTAAGGACGGGCCCACAGGGCGGTCACGCCAACGGTTTCGTTGAACTGGTAGGAGGCGGTGATGCCGGCCACGTCGTCGTTGAAGACGTTGCTGCCGGTGGTGAAGCTGGGCAGAGCCATGCCCTGAATGCCCATGCGGAACTTCAGGTCGGTCTGGGGGACCATCCAGTCGATGTAGGCGTTCTTCACTTCGACAACGTTGTTGCCGTCAGCGCCAAGGGAACTGCCCTGGTCGGAACGGCCCCAGGTCTGGTCGCCGATTTCAAAGAACACGGTGCCGGACAGGGCTTCAGAAGCCACGGCGTCCAACTGCAGACGAACGCGCTGACGAGCTTCAAATTCGTCTTCGTTCTTGTACTGTTTGGAGGCACCGTTGAAGCCCGTCTTGCCGTTACCGCCGGTGAAACCGCCGTTCTGGCCGTAGTCGAAGCTCATGATCCACTGGCCCTTGGCCTTGAAGTCGATGGCGCTGGCGCCCGTGGCAACGCCGAACACAAGGCCGGCCGCCAACAGAAGAGTAGCGATCTTTTTCATGGTTATCCTTCCTTTCTTTTGCCCCGCTTGGGACTATGGTTTCATACAAACGCCTATGGAGCGGTTTCCCGCTTCGGTGTGAATATATGGAAGGCCTAAACACTTTGCAAGCCCTATCGTGCAAAAATTTTTACCAAAAAAGAGCAACTTTGGCTCAAAATTGCATATATATCTATATTTAAGCAGGTTAAATAAACTCTAGATATAAAAAAAATTTCTGACACATACCTGTCACAGTGTCATTTTTTTGCGGAACACATCCAAATTTCCGCGCTGCTGGCTTACAATCTGTCTGAGGGGTGTCGGTTAAAATTTTTTTCACCCCCCTCTGCCGCTGCAAAGGCAAATCATGGCCGCTCCCGGCAAGGGTTATTGCAAAGATGCAAAACGGCCATGCGCAATCTCCAAAAAAGCGCATGGCCGCAAACTGTGCAATCAGATCAGGCCTTCTGGTGAACCACGCTTCTAGCTGGCAGCATCCACGGGGAACCACAGGGGTTTTAAAAAGTGCAGGTGGCAGGTTTCGCCTTCCTGCGGGCCTCGGGCGTACCTCCCCTTCTGCACCCGCACGCTCTGCTCACCCACACGCACCTGATAGTCGAGCTGTTCACCCAAAAAAGTACGCCGTTCCACAATGCCGGGCACGCCCCCCGCAAGACGGTTCCGAAACATTTCCATGCGTGGTAGCGTTCTCTATCCGCCGTCGCAGCAAGCGCCCGGCATGGGCCTGCGAGCGCAGGCCCCCACATAAACCAGGAGATTGTCATGACCACGGTTTTCGGAACACTGGACCATGTGCTTCTGATGGCCCCCGGCCCCAGCCCGGTTGCGGCCAACGTGCTTGAGGCCATGAGCCTGCCCACTCTCGGGCACCTTGACCCTGACTGCATCAAGGTTATGGATGCCCTGCAAGAGCAGCTTCGCGCTGTGTGCAAAACGCGCAATGCCGTGACGTTTCCCATTTCAGGCACAGGCTCCGCAGGTATGGAAGCCTGCTTTGTCAATCTGGTGGAACACGGCGACAACGTGCTTATTGTCAACAACGGCCTGTTCTGCTCGCGCATGGTTGAAGTGGCCTCGCGCCTTGGCGCGCTGGTAGACACAGTGGAATGCCCATGGGGGGCGCCAATTTCTGTGGATGCGGTAAAAAAGCAGCTGGCGCAGAAAAATTACAAGATTCTTGCCGTGGTGCATGCGGAAACATCCACCGGCGTGAATAATCCTGTGGCTGAACTCGGCGCGCTGGTCAAAAACAGCGACACGCTCTTTCTGGTGGACAGCGTGGCTGGCCTGGGCGGCGTGGATGTGCGCGTGGACGAATGGGGCATCGACGCTTTTTACAGCGGTTCGCAAAAATGCCTTTCCACCCCTCCCGGTCTGGCGCCCGCCTCGTTTTCCGAGGCAGCCATGGAGGCCATGGCGCGCCGCAAGACCAAGATACCCAACTGGTATCTGGATGTGCCGCTTATCCGCAAATACTGGGAAGGCACACCCCGTACCTATCACCATACGGCCCCCATCAACATGTACTATGGCTTGCATCAGGCTCTGGACAATCTGCTGGCCGAAGGCCTTGAGACCTCGTTTGCGCGGCATCAGGCCATGCACGAAAGGCTCAAGCAGGGTATGGGCAAGCTTGGCTTCAAGCCCTATGTGACCGAAGGGGCCGCGCCCCAGGTCAACCTGTTTGTGCCGCCCGAAGGCGTTGACGCCAATGCCCTGCGCGCCAGCCTGCGCAAGGATCACAAAATTGAAGTGGCTGGCGGCCTTGGCGCCCTGGCTGGCAAGGTGCTGCGCGTTGGCGTCATGGGCGAAGGCGCGCGCGAAGAACCCATTGACCGCCTTGTGGCGGCAGTTGCCGCCTGCCTGTAGTATACTTTAACGTCCCTGCCCCCCCGGCCCAAGCCTGTGCCCTGATTGCGTTCAGGTTGACAGCCGGGGGGGGCAAAACGCGTACCGCGTCCTCCGTCACCCCAAAGCGACAGGCCTTGTTTCGGTGATGATTCCGTACTCCGGGGAAGTGTTTGACTTTTTCGCGAGCAGCACCCTATATTGAATGCATCATCTCCCTTTGGCGCAGGATGCAAAGGCCGTCCGTGACTCCGGCACGCTCGCGGCCGCAGCCAAACCGCCTTATATGGGGACACTCGCAACCATTGGCAGCACCCACGCCAGGAAGACCGAGGACACCGTCACATGAAGACACTTCGCCTCCGCCTTTCCATGCTGATGCTCCTGCTCTGCTGCCTTTTTGCGAACCTGACGCCAGCGCAGGCAGCCGTAGATTCCACAACCGCGCAGGACGAGTCCTCCGCCGCCGTACCGACCTCTCCATTCAACGACCAGGCAGGCTTGCCGGTGTACCCGCCGGAAGAAGAGCACTCCTTTGCAGCCCGCATTGATCGGAGCATAAACTGTTCAATTCAGAAGCGTCCCTTTCAGGTCATTGGCGGCCTCATTGCCTTTTTCCTGGGCGTCATCATCTTTCTGTTCTACTGCCTGGGCTGCAAGTGCAGCCGCATCTGCCGCATGGAAGCCCAGATGAACAAGGATGAACTGACTGGCCTGCCCAACATGGAAAAATTCAAGGTGCTGTGCGACAGCCTCATAACCACCCAGGTCACCTCTGACTACATGCTGCTTTCCGGTGATATCTGCCAGTTCAAGACAATCAACGACCAGTTCGGATTTGGAATGGGCGACAGGCTGTTACAGGCCTATGCGGCGGTTTTGCAGCGTAACATCCTGCCAGAAGAGTGCTGCGCCAGAATATCCTCTGATCTCTTTGTTCTGCTCTTGAGATTCGATACATGGGAGCAGCTTTCGGGCAGGGTCCGCGAAATGGACAGGGAGCTGGACGAGTGGCGGCGTAGTCAGGCGCTGCCCTACACAGTGCGCACCGTCTACGGAGCCTACCGCGTACCCAGGGAGCAGGAAAGGGACGTGCAGCTTATGCTGGATCTGGCCAACTATGCGCGGCTGGAAGCCAAACGTTCGTCTGGCATGCCCATGGTGCTCTACAACGAACATATGCGGCAGGAAGCTTTGCTGAGCCATGAACTGAACGGCAAGCTGGAAGACGCCCTGACCAACGGTGAAATGCAGGTGTGGTATCAGGCAAAGGTGGACATGCGCACAGGAGCCATTACCGGCAGCGAGGCGCTGGTGCGGTGGAATCATCCCTCACGGGGAATGCTGCTGCCGGGCAGTTTTATCCCCATGTTTGAGC
This sequence comes from Desulfovibrio desulfuricans, assembly GCF_024460775.1. Taxonomy (NCBI): domain Bacteria; kingdom Pseudomonadati; phylum Thermodesulfobacteriota; class Desulfovibrionia; order Desulfovibrionales; family Desulfovibrionaceae; genus Desulfovibrio; species Desulfovibrio desulfuricans. Next base: position 74,046 of record NZ_JANFYZ010000010.1, read on the forward strand.
GCAACGGCCTTGTGACGTCCATTGATTTTTTTGTATTTGAGCAGGTCTGCCGCAACCTGCGTAGCTGGAAGACGCGCAACCTTCCGCTGCATTCGGTTTCCTGCAATTTTTCACGGCTGCATTTTGACCGTCCCCACTTTACCCAGCGGCTTGCGGATATTGCCGACCGCTATTCCGTGCCGCGCCACCTGCTGGAAGTGGAGATCACCGAAAGCGCCATCATGAACAACCCTGAAGCTGTCTGGCTACAGATCGTTCAACTGAAGGAAATGGGCTTTAAAACGGCCATTGACGATTTTGGCGCAGGCTATTCGTCCCTGGGCATTGTACAGATGCTTGACGCGGACTGCCTCAAGATCGATCGCAGCTTCATCCAGCGCGACCTGCCGGGGCAACGGGCGCAGATAGTGCTTGGCAATATCATTCGCCTGGCTTCTGATCTTGGCATGAATGTCATCAGCGAAGGTGTGGAAACAGCAGAACAGTCTGCCATCATCATGAAGCTGGGCTGCTACACGGCGCAGGGATTTTTTTACGCCAAACCAGAGCCTTCGCACGAATTTGAAGCAAGGCTCGCCATGCAGGGCCTGTAAGCCGGACTATTGGGTCACCGCGCATCATACCGCCCGGTGCAGCAAGGCCGCCCAGACTGGCCTGATGTCAGGGCCTGATGCTAAAAAACCTGATGTCAGCCTTCTGCCCTGTCCTTCATGCTTGCGCTGATCAGATCCATGAATCTGCGCGTCTGCACATCCGCATCATACGAGCGCAGCACCGTCTGCCGCGCATTACGCCGCACATGCCCCAGTTGCGAAGCCCGCGCCAGCACATCGGCCAGTTTTTGCGCCATGTTTTCATGATCCCAGAAGTCGCACAAAAAGCCGTTTACGCCGTCCTGCACCACTTCGCGCACGGGCGGCGTGTCTGACGCCACGACCAGTGAGCCGCAGGCCATGGCCTCAAGCAAACCGGTGGAAAACACATGCGGCGCCGCCAGATACACATGCGCGGTGGAATGTTGCAACATGGCCCGGTATTCTTTGAGCGAACGCGCGCCAAGCAGGTGCACACGCGCCCGGAAGCTCTGGTCAATGCCCAGAATATCCACCGCGCGGCGCATGGCCTTGCCAGTCTCGGAGCATTCGGATGGCGTATCTGCGCCGTTGCCCGGCTTGCGTCCGGTCTGGGCAATATCAAGCCAGGCCAGCACCACCAAACAGTTTGGGCGCAATTCAAGCAGACGCGGCAGGCACTTGCGGAACTGGTCAAAGCCGCGCGCGGGGTCGTGCATGGGGCCGCAAAAGGTCACCAGCTCATTGCTTGCGCATCCCCAGGAATCAGCAACGCCATCGCCGGTGGCATCGCCATCCTTTTTTTCCTCGCCGGGCATAAAAAAGCGCGTGTTGATGCCGCTGGGCACAACCTTTATGTCGCGTTGCAGCGCGGGGGGGTACTGGGCGCGTTGCCAGAGGGAGGAGGTAACGCCAAGCTGGCATTCGCCCAGCGCGTTGTATTCCCACAGATTGCAAACCCGCAGGGGGGCAAAATCCGCCGGGGGGCGAGGGTTGCCACGCGTAAAAAAGCAATGGCTCTCGCCGTTGTTGTAAAACCAGTCGCCCTGAGCCACATAAAAAGCTTTGGGGAAGATGTCGCGCACGTAAAAACTGCCGCCCATGCTTGCCGCAGCGCAGACAATGTCTGGGATAAAACCGTTTCTCCGCAGCGACAGCAGGGCATTGCCCGCCCGTGCGCCACGCCGCAGACGCGTTACGATTTCCTTTTCTGCCGGGTCATCGCTTTCATAGGGCGCAGGCGGCGCCAAACGCAGCCGCCGCACACCGGGAATGGCAAGTTTTTGCCCGGTTTCTGCAAGAAACAGCACGGTATTGTTCTGGGATGCGCCAAAGGCCTGGGCAAGAGAACGAAAGCGACCAGGAAAAACAGAATTCAGAAAAAGAATGCGCATTGTTAACCCCTGTACCTATTAGGCGCTGTTTGGCTGCGGATCGCCAAGCAAATGCTCCAGAAAAACCATACCCTGCTCTGTTTCCAGAAAAGCCCGCAAAGAGCCAACAACGGTGGCGTCATACTTGGGCGGAGTTTCGGACAGGATATTCAGTGCATCTTCCGTACTGTGCGCCTCACGGTAGGAGCGTGGCCGCATAAGCGCGCAGAAGGTATTGGCAACCGCCAGAATACGGGCGTTCAGACAGATGGCCCCATCATTCAGGGCCAGGGGATAGCCGCTGCCATCCAGGCGCTCGTACATCTGGGTGATGGCCTCCAGCACCGGCAGGCCAAAGTCTATGTCTGCCAGGGCCTCGCGGGCAAATTCCACATGCTGTTGCAGCAAAGCCCGTTCCTGCGCCGAGAGCGCGCCTGTCTTGGTGAGCAGATCCTTGGGAAGCTGGATCATGCCCACATGCGAGAGGTTGGCTGCCGTGCGCAGGGTGGCAAGGGTTTCCGCATCGTTGCGGCCAAGCCCGCAGGCCAGAGAAACCGCCAGTTGCGCCGTAAAGGCCGACTGCCCGCGCAGATAGGTATCCACGGCTTCAATGGCCTTGACGAAAGCGTTGACGGTCTGGGCGACCATTTGCTGAGAACGCTGCTGCGCCACAGCTATATCCGTCATGTCGCTGTACACGGAGACCATGCCCGAGAGCCGCCCGTTTTCATCGCGAAACGGAGTGCAGGAGGTAAGATAATAGCGCAGCTTGCCATCCACCAGCAGGGCTTCGGCAAAGCTGAAGGGTTCGCCCGCCCTGTGCACGGCCAGCGTGTGGGTTACAAGGCTGCGCGCAAGCTCCATATCCAGCTCGGAATATTTCAGCCCGCGCAGCTCCGTGGCTTTTTCCCTGCCGCACAAACGGGCAAAGCTCTGGTTGGCGTAATGGATGACGCCGTTCAGGTCGTTGAGCACTATGCCTGCCGACAGGGCGGAATTTACGCCGTCCATGATCTGCTTTTGCTGGTTGACCACCAGATAGAGCTTGTGCATCTGCTCCGCCACGGCGCGCTCGTTACGGCTCACAAGGCTCCACCACAGTGCGGCCAGCAGGCCGCCAGCCAGCGCCGCCATGATCAGCGAAGCCACAACTACATTCTGCCGTATGCCGGCAAATTTTTCATCAATGCGGCTCATGGGCAAGGTCTGCTCCACAAGCCAGGGCAGGTTGGGCACGGGCAGGGCAAGCCCGTATATCTCGCGCTCGCCTTCCGGCAGGCCGGGATCAATACGTGTGCCGAGCGGCAGTTTTTCATCATGCAGCGACCAGCCGGGCAAATCTGATACGCCCGACACTTCGGTAGGCGCAATGCGTTGCAGCTTTTCACCAAAGGACTGAAGAATAAAGGTATTGTACTGGCTGCCATTGCCCGCTTCGCCCGTTGCCGCAGCGGTTACAGGCAAGACGCTGTAGGTGGCCAGCAACAGGGAAACCACCCGGTCGCCGGTTGAATCCACATACAAAGGCGCAAAAATGGGAAAGGCCATATCCATGACAAGCCTGCCGTTTTCACGCCGCACAGGCATGAGAACAGGCTGTTTGCTGTTCAGCGCCTGCTGCAAATAGGGCTTCTGCTCCTCATCGGGCGGCTGCACTCCTTCCGGGGCGAGGTACATCTGCATGTCTGTGTTAACCAGGCTCGCGCCGCTGAAGCTGTTTTTCTCCATGAAGTCGCTGAGATAGTCGACCATCAACGGAAGGCGCGGGGCAATTTTTTTCAGTGGCTCGCTGTTGCTGGCAGTGTCTGCCGGGGGCTCCGTATCCGCTTCGGCCCCATTCTGGCTTTGCCGGGCCATCTGCAGCATATCCGTGGCGGGCACGCCCGCGCTGGCAACCTCTGCGGCAAACAGCCGCAGCATATCCTGCGCGACAAAAATATTTACCTGACCGGCAAGGGTGCCAGACCACACGGTGAGCAGGGCCACCTTGCCCGAGGCCTGGGAGTTCATGTCCTGCCCCATTTCACGCAGCAGCTGAGCGCGCGAATCATGCAGATACCAACGTGCAAAAATAAAAATCAGGCAGAGCACCAGCACAAATAGTGCCGACATGGTCAACGCCGCCTTGCGGTTGCGCTGGGCTACGCCTGGGAGAGTCAGTTCTTGGGGTGCCATATATTTTCCTTCATCGGGCTGCGCGTCTCGATAAACCAGTATAATAACCCAGAGGGTACATGCCCGAACGGCTTGCCCCAGACCGCGCCGATTTCTGAATCATTGAACACTGAAAATGCTGGCTTGCGCAGGCTAAAGCCAGTCTGCCCGCATTTTCGTTCTACCGCTCGCGCAGGGCATTCTGCTTGGCCTTGAGAATGGGCTTGAGCAGATAATCCAGCACGGTTTTCTTGCCGATCATAATGTCTGCCGTCACCACCATGCCCGGCATAATGGGCAGAGATTCGTTATGGTAGACAATGGCGTTTTTCTGGGTGCGGATCTTTACAAGATAAAAGTGCTCGCCCCTTTTGTCTTCAATGGTATCGGCGCTGATGGATTCAAGCTTGCCTTCAATCCCGCCGTAAATGGAGAAATCATAGGCTGAAACCTTGACCATGACATTCTGTCCCGGGCGCAGAAAGGCCACATCCTGCGGTTTGACCTTGGCTTCCACGACCAGTGTGTCGTCAAGCGGCACAAGGTCCATGATGGGTTCGCCGGGTTTGACCACGCCGCCCACGGTGGAAATGTATATCTGCTTGACCGTGCTGCGCACAGGCGCGCGCAGTTCCGTGCGGGTTACGCGGTCGCGCCCTGCCGAAAGATTTTCGCGCAGTGAATTGAGTTCCTGCCTGCGCTTGTTGATCTCGTCAGTAACCGCTGCAATCTGCTCGGCCCTGCGGGATGCTATGCGCTGCTTGGATTCGTCCGCCGCGGCCTTGGCCTTGGGGATTGTGGCGGCAAGGGAATCTATCTGGCCCTGCAATTCCACAACCTTTTGCTGCATGCCGAGATATTCCAGCTTGGAAAAGTTGTTGCGCTGCACAAGGGCGTAGGCCGTATTCTTTTGCTCGATAGAAAGCTCGAGGCTGCGGTCGAGCTGCACCTTGCGGGCAGTCAGTTCTTCCACATCATGCAGGCGCTGCACATATTGGGACTGTAGAACATCAATTTCCGCGTTGAGCTGTTCACGGCGGCTGTGCCAGGCATTTTCCTGATCCTGAATGATCTGGTGAATGCGCCCCAGCATGCCGGCCTCAACCCTGCGGCCAATGACTTTTTCTGCCCACATGTCAAAATTTTCTGGAAAAACAGGCTTGTCGCCCTTGATCTCGGCTTCAAGGCGGATGATGGCGAGGCTGTTTTCCATGGCCTTGTTTACGGCGTCGCGGTAGGCGCTTTCGGCCATCTCATTGTCCAGTTGCGCCAGCACCGCCCCTTTGTCCACAATCTGCCCTTCGTGCACAAGCACTGCACGCAGAATACCGCCCTCAAGGTTCTGGATGGTCTGGGTGCGTTGCGAACCAACAACCGAACCTTCCGCATGGGTCACTTCATCCACGCTGGCAACAGCCGCCCAGATGATCAGACATAGAAAAAACGCTGCCACGCTGATGGACAGCGCGCGCACGCCGAACTTGGGCCGCCGGGCGAGGGCGGCGTCCACTTCGTTGGCAAAAAGGATATCATCGGGCGTCAGGCCGCGCAGGGGCGCGTCCATGGCTGCGAACAGACCGGGAGTGCCTTGCTGCAGAGCGTTCGCCATGCCGCCAGCTCCCTGCTGACCGCCCTTGCCCAAAATTCTGTCTACAGTTTCATGCAACGACTGCTTCAGGCTTTTATCCGGGCGCTGTTCGTGCTCCCCGCCCCGCAGCAACTGACGCAAAAAAAGCTCAAGATTGCCCGGTTCTTTCTTTTTGGCAGCGGCAGCATCCAGCCCCATGGGCTGCATGTCTCCGGCATTCTGGCCCAGATCTGCCATCAGCGCATCCAGATCAGGCAATCGGCCAGCGCCCGCATCCGGGCCTGACCCGAGCGGCGCGGCCGCGCCAAAATCAGCGGCAGGTTCCAGCATGTTATCGCTGCCGGGCATTGATGGCAGGGGCGCGTCAATATTGGGCCGTGAAAAATGCGAGCCAAAGGGCATGCCCGGCATGCCGCCCGGCTGCGGAAAGACCGAAGGCTCCATGCCAGGAGGCAGGAGCACATCGGGCTTTGACGTGCCGCATTGCGCCCCTGCTTTATGTTCTGGCTGACTTTCAGCCCCGGTCATATCCATAGTCTTCTGTGGCAACTGCATGCGCCCTTCTCCAAAAACCGCTGGGCGGTCATTTCAAAACAAAAAGCCAAGGTCTTCAGCAAAGCCGAATTTTTCAGGCGTTGGCGGCATGGGCAAAGGCGTTCGCAGATTTTTCCTGCGGGGCAGTCTGTTGCACATTGGTCACGTTCTTTTTCGAACGGTCGCGCAGGCTCTGCAATACAGCATCGCGGGGGCCGTCCAGCTTGATCTGTCCGCCTTCCATAACAATGAGCCGATCCACTATGCGCAGCATGGAGAGCCGGTGGGTCACAAGCACAAGGGTGCGCCCGCCAATGACCGATTGCAGCCTTTTTTGCAGCAGCATTTCTGAATCCGTGTCCATATTGCTGGTGGGCTCGTCCAGAATGAGCACCTCAGGGTCGCGCACCAAAGCGCGCGCAAGGGGCACCGCCTGACGCTGCCCGCCAGAAAGCGCCTTGCCCTGCTCGCCCACCTGCGCGGCAAACCCAGCGGGATTGTTGCGCAAAAAGTCTGTGACGCCAGCCAGGGAGGCAGCGCGCAGAATGAGGTGATCGTTGATGGTGGGATCCCCCAGGGCGATGTTGTCGCGAATGCTGCCGTAAAACAGCACCACATCCTGCGGCAGCACGCCCACGCGGCCACGCAGTTCCATGCTGGGAATCTGCCTGATGTCCACGTCGCCGAACTTCACCGCCCCTTCCTTGGGCTGGTAAAGGCCGATGAGGAGCTTTGACAGCGTGCTTTTGCCCGATCCCATGGGTCCGATAATGCCCACGCGTTCTCCCGGCTCGATGCGCAGTGAAACATGCTCCAGAGCCAGGCGTTCCTGCCGGGGATAGGCAAAAGAAACACCTTCAAGAGCGAACGAAGGCCGCAACATGCCAAAATCCATGCAGGTTTTTTCCGTCTGATTTTCAGAAGGCAGCATCATCAGCATGTCCAGCGCCTTGAGGGCCACATGCGAATTTTGCAAACGGGTGAGCAGCGAGGCCATCTGGAGCAGCGGGGCCATGGTGCGCCCCACCAGGATATTGCAGCCGATAAGCGCGCCCATGGTCATGAGGCCATCAGATATGCGGTACACGCCCCACACCACCATGGCCACAGTAACAAGCTGGGTAATGAGCATGGAAGATGTGACAGCGAGGTTGTTATACTTGCGGGATTCACTGTTGGAGCGGGCCGAAAGGCCTACCACAGATTCCCACAGCTTCTGCATGCGGCTTTCAGCCATGCAGGACTTGAGAGTTTCCAGCCCGCCCACAATTTCCACCAGCAGAGCATTTTTTTGCATGTTCTGCTTGTAGCTGGCCTCGGCGCTCATGCGCGAACGGTGCTGAAGCAGCAGGCCAATGCCGATCATGATGGGCATTGCCCCAATGGACAGCAGCACCATAGGGCCGCCAATGAAGGCCGTAAGCAGCAGAAAAATAACCAGAAAAGGCAGGTCGATGCAGGCAAGCAGACTTGAGGAACTAAAAAATTCGCGCAACTGCTCAAACTCGCGCAGGTTGTTCACCAGCGCCCCGGTGGATTCGGGCTTGGCATCCAGCCGCATGGAAAGCACCTTCTCCACCAGCGAACTGGAAAGAACGATATCCGCATTGCGGCCAGCCACATCCACAAAATGCGTGCGCAGGGCCGAAAGCAGAAAATTGAACATGTAGATAATGCAGATGCCGCTGGCAAGAACCCACAATGTTTCAATGGCATTGTTGGGAACCACGCGGTCATAGACATTCATGACAAACAGCGGGCTGCCCACTGCAATGAGGTTTATGACCACGCTGGCCAGGGCCACGTGCCTGTAGATGGGCGCATAGTACCGCAGCACATCCCAGAACCAGCGCTTGCCGCGGGCAATGCTGAGGTGTTCGGAACGGTCATCCGGCGCTGCCTCCACTGCGGCAAAGAGCGCATAGCCGGAGTATTCGTCCGTCAATGCCTCTACTGGCACCAACTGCGTGCTTTCGCTGGTTTCCGGAAAAATCACCTCGGCCATGTCGCCGTCAAGGGCGGTGAGCACGCACGAACGGTCGTGGGAGAGCAACAGAATGCACGGCAGCACAAGGCCTGGAATATCTGCGATATCAGGGCGATAAGCGATACGCCCGGCCAGGCCCGCCTTGCGGGCCGCCCGCAGGCAGGCCTGAGGCGTTACCTTGCTGCCCGAAAGCCCGGCCATGAGCACATGCGGCGACACTACCCGCCCGCGCAGGCGCATCAAGACCGAAAGGCTGCGCAACAAGCCGGGCATAAAGTCCACGTCTGAAGGCCGCAACGGTCCCATGGTCGGCGCTGTGCGCGGAACCTCGGTTGAGTTGTGTCCTGCAAGGCTGGAGGCTTGCTCCGGTGCCGCCTCTGCTGGCTTTTGCGGAGCCCGCCTGCCGCCGGATTTCTGTTCAGGTGATGTGAGCTGTGCCTTTTCTTCTGAATCCGTAGAAATTGTATCCATGCATATTCCATTGATGCCGATGGGGATAAATCGGCATCATCATTTCGTTATCATCACGCAGAGCGGCAAAGCCCCTACCCCGAGGGAGTTCACTTTACAGACCAGAGGCACAAGGCGCGCCGCATGGGCCAGCCAAGGATCCCGGCCTGGTAAAGAAGGATTTGCGCCCTTTACATAAGCGCCGCATGCCCCGGCTTAACCGGGGCATGCGGAATGGATTATCAGTTGAACCAGCCAGGAGCGAACTCCTCGCGGGGATCTTCCGGTTCCTTGGGTGCGCTCTGCCCAAGCGGGCCGGTATTGATGGACATTTCTGGCAGCATATTGCCAGTGAGCGCCGAAAGCCTGTACGCGCCCACAAGAATATTGCCCCGTGCGGTTTCTGCCTGGGTTGCAGAGTTGTACAGCTCACTTTCTGTATCCAGCACATCCAGAATACTGCGCTTGCCAATCTGGAACTGTTCGATATAGGCGGTGCGCGTGTACCTGTTGTATTCTATGGCCTTGGAATAGTGGTTGTACTGTTCCTGGGCAGCAAGATAGTTGACCCAGGTGCTGTCCACATCCAGCTTGAGATCATCAATAAAATTGTACATCACCTGGCGCGACTGGCGCATGCGGGCTGAGGCGGCGCGGCGTTCAGCCACGTCTGCCCCGCTGTTGAAGATATTCCAGCGCACTACGCCCATGACGTCAAAACTGTACACCCAGCGATCACTTGTGCCGCCAAGGTTGGTATAGTTGGGGCCAGCTTCAAGATTGAGCGCGGGAGAAAAGGCCGAATCCGCCAATTCGCGCTCGGCCCGCGAAGCACGGATATCCTGCAAATAGGCAGCGAGTTTGGGATTGCTTTTTTTGGCCTTTTCCAGAACAGCCTGCGATGCGGTGTAAAGCTGGGGCGGCATGGTCACGGTCTGCAAGCGGCTGGCCGCTGGCAAGCCGGTAAGCCGGGTATAGGTTTCCTCGGCCACAAGCAGGGATGCCTTGGCTTCAGAAAGGCTTGAAAGCGCCCGCTGCAAGCGCGACTGCGCCTGGGTTACGTCTGCGGCAGTGTCCGCGCCAAGGCTGGCGCGATCCTGGGCCTGCCCCACAAGAGACTTGTGGTGGGCCACGTTTTCTTCGGAAAGTTCGTAGATTTTTCTGCGGCGCAGCAAATCAATATGGGCGATAATCGCATCAAGAGAAAGCGATGTCGCCGTATCGAATACACGGTACTTTTGGGATTCGAGAGTGGATTTGGCAGTACGGACGCGCGAACGGGTGGCAAAACCATCCCATATGGGTTGCACAAGCTGAGCGCTGTAGCCCACCTTGCCCCACATCTGCGAATCAAGGTTCTGGCTGCGGGTGCTCGAATCGCTCAAGACGCTGCCGCCAGCCTGCCCTGTAACGTCAACGCGGGGGCCAAAGCCAGCCTGAGCGCGCCTTACTTCATGATCCAGCACCTCACGGTTTTCGATCATGCCCCGCAGATTATGGTGATTACGCAGCACTCCATAGATGGAATCCTCGACCGAAAGCGGCTTTCCCGCTGGCGGGGGTGGGGGATAACCGGTTTCAGCCGCTGTGGCCGCCGTTGCCAAAAGCAGGGAAAAAAGGGCTCCCCAGATAATCTGTTTCACGGTTGACTCCTCAGCTTGAAAAATGCACCGTCCGCATTCTCCCGCTTGTGGGCATATCGACCAGTATGGACCACATTACATAGATGGCAGAGTCCCTTCCCCACCCATATAACGACATGCCTTTTACTAGCTGTAACCACTTAGCCCCAGTCCTGCAAGATATTTAGATACCTTTCAAATGGCGGGAAACAGCAAAAGACAACTGCCCGAACTATATTTACACGCAAAAACTTTGCATAATAAATAGTTGATTACTTTTCAAATCCAACAAGGCACGCATCAGCATGCTGCCCCTCAACGGTGACGGCTCTGCGTCAGACGCATGCCGCTTCGCAAAAAAAAAAAAGCGCCAGACCCAAAAGATTTGGCGCTTGTGGTCGACGCAGCTCGACTGATACCTGTAGACAATAATTCAAGGTGGTTACGTGAAAAACATCATCTCGTCCGGCGAGTGCCTTTGGCACACATCGCGTGCTGTCAGCCTCGGTGTGAAAACGGGCAAGACAAAAAATCCCGGAGCCGATGCCGCCTAGAACGTGTAGTTAAGCTCTGCAAAGTAGGCCTTGGGATGCGCACACGCGGGGCACATCTCGGGAGCGTGGTCACCCTCCACAAGACAGCCGCAGTTCAGGCAACGCCATACCGTAGGCTTGGTGCGCATGAACATGCGCCCTTCCTTGATATCCTTGGCAAGCGTAAGAAAACGCTTTTCATGGTAGGCCTCGGCAACGGCGATCTGGCGCATGACGGCAGCAACCTCAGAAAAACCTTCTTTGTCAGCCGTAGCCGCAAATTCAGGATACATGACGGTGTGCTCGTGGTTTTCGCCACTGGCGGCTGCGATAAGGTTGGCCTCGCTGTCAGCGATGACCCCGGCAGGATACGCCGCCGTGATTTCCACATCTCCACCTTCAAGGAACTTGAACAGGCGCTTGGCGTGTTCTTTTTCCTGCAAGGCAGTTTCTACAAAAATTTCCTGCACCAGCACAAAACCGTCATTCTTGGCCCGCCCGGCAAAGTAGTCATAGCGGTTACGCGCCTGAGATTCACCAGCAAAGGCTGTAAGAATATTTTTTTCCGTCTGGCTGCCTTTCAGCGATTTCATAGCGTCTTCTCCTTGGAATGATTGGTGGCTGCGCGCCTATTGGCGCAACGGCAAAGAAGAGCATGGTCAATAGCGCCCCTCTTGTTGAACCACTCTAATCAGGAATCATTCCTATGTCAAGCAGAAGTAGACTCCGCTTCGGCAAGCTGTGCTTCGAGAGCCGCAATCTGCGACTCGAGCGACTGGATTTTGCTTTCCACCGCCGCGCTGCTGCCGCTGCCAGCGTGGCTGGCCAGGCTGGAAAGCTGGCTCTTCAGGGCCTCAATCTGCTTCTTGATCTTCTCGGTAGGATCGGAAGAACTGTCGCTACCGCCACCGCCAGCGCCCCCGGCCTTGGTCGAACCACCGCCACCAGCTTTGCCGGTTTCACCATCGGCAGTTTCGGCAGAAGTATCGCCCTTGTCTTCCGCAGATTGCGATGTTGCAGCCGTTGACGAGCCTTTGTCGTACATGTGGATCTTTTCAGAAAAAAGCTTCTTGGCTTCATCAGATATATCAACGGTGTCGCCTGAATCGGACGAATCGCTGCGCGTACGGATGGTATTCGACCCCAGACCAACCTTGTAAACCGCCTCAGCGTTGCTGGAACCCAACAGATTGCCAATCCCTGTTGCACTCATATGACGCCCCCCGCAGTAATCTTAGCTGCGAAATGCCGCATCATTTTTAATAGTGGCTCCCCCACAGAAACCCTGGGTGCGGCTGCCCAACGGGTTTGCACCCGGCAAAATCTGCCGGATGCACCTTTCCGCAGGTAGTACAGCAACAACCATGCCGCAGGCAGTCTTTACAGCCTTGGCCGCCTATGGCAGCTTTGCTGCATGCCTGCCCGCAAAGTCCCTGCCGCCCCCCTTCACGACCTGCCCGCCACGGTAGAATTTACCCTGGCCGATGGCACGCGCCTGACGGCGGCAGTGCGCCTTTCAACCCGTTCGCGCAGGGCAAAGCTGTCGCTCACGCCTCGGGGCGGCCTTGTGCTGACTATCCCGCTGACCATGGGACCAGCACAACTCCAATCAAGCCTGCCGCTCTTTTTGCCCTGGCTGGAGCGCGCCCGCACAACCCTGCTGCGCAGGGTGCCCGCCCCCCAGTTGCCGCCCAGCATCACCCTGCCGCTCACAGGTGAATTTTTTGCCGTTGTACCCGGTGGCGATATGGCAGCAGGGCGCAAAGCCGCCACGGCGCAAACCGGCAAAACTGCCACGGTACAGGTTGCCAACGGTGCACGGCGTTTGCTGCTGGTGGAAAGTTCGGATCAGGTGCGCCTGTATGGCGCCGTGGATGACATCTCTTTATGCGCGCAGGCCTTGCGCCAGTGGTGCCGCAAAAAAGCAGCACGCCTGCTGCCGCCGTATCTGGAGCAGCTTGCGACAACGGAAGGCTTTGCCCTTGCGGGTGTCAGCGTGCGGGACCAGAGCGGACGCTGGGGCAGTTGCTCCCGCCTGCGCCGGGGCCGCCCCCCTCAGCCCGTAGCGCAACGGTCAAAGCTGCCGCAAGGGGCTTTTGGTCGCCCCAGATCGCTGGAACAGCTCACCACGCGCATCCGCAACTTTTTTTCCACCCCGCCCCTGCCCGCCGCATATGACGCGGCCCCATCCTTTGCCCAAAGCGGCTCAGCCCTCGTCCCTGCACATCCGGAGGGACGCATCAGCCTCAACTGGCGCGCCCTGCTTCTGCCAGCCCCGCTGCTGGAGCACTTGTGCTGGCATGAGTTGTGCCACTTGCGTCATATGGATCATTCCCCGGCCTACAGGGAGGAGCTAGCCCGCTTTTCGCCCCAATGGCCCGCGCGTGAAAAGGCGCTCAACGCCGCGTGGCGGAGCTTGCCATGGTGGGCGCTGCCTGGCGAGGACGCCTCCCCCAGCCGCTGATTTCCCCCAAGCCTCGCCCTCGCTCCGCGCGCAAACATGCGCAATCCTGCATACGGTTGACAACATGAACCACGCCGTACACCAACTACCAAGATGCTCCATAAATGCGCTACAGGTGCAAACCCGCGCGCGATGGCGGGTTATATTAAAAAATATCCAGAGTATTCCGCAATGACGCTTCAATATATTGCATAAGCCCTCACGGAAAATGCATAATTTTTATTGAACCTTAGCCAGACAGAAATGGACAAAGTTTATACTTTGAGCGATAAAAGACAAACAGACAGATAGGCATTCAGTCTGCACAACACACCGTCATCATGCGCAGGCATCCCCTGCTGCGCACACCCTCTACTTGCCGCTGTAATGGTAAGGAGCGCGCCAATGCCCATAGACAAGCATGAATGGCCTGTACTGATTGTTTCTGGTGAATTTGACGCGGCAACAGATGAAGGTTGCAGACTGCGCGACCTGAAAAAGCAGCTTGTGGAAAACAAGGGATGCTCTGTTCTCATATCCCTGCGATATGAAGACGCTATAAATATTTTTGCATCCCGCGCAGACCTTGGAACTGTTATCATAGACTGGGACATACAGTGCGAAGACCCCGGAGAGCAGGCAACGGCAGCGGAGTTGCTTGAGAACATCCGCCTGCGCAACAAAACCATCCCGGTTGTGCTGCTCACTGATCATTCCGAGCTGGAGAATCTGCCCACGGATGTTCTTTCCAAGGTGGACGACTGCATCTGGAAGATAACAGATACCGTGGATTTTCTGGCCGGACGCATCGAAGTGCTGGTCAGCGATTACCTGCAAACGGTGTATCCGGCCTTTTTCGGCGGCATGGCCCGCTACGCCAATGAATACAAATACGCATGGCACACGCCCGGTCACATGGGCGGCGAGGGCTTTCTCAAAAGCCCCGCAGGAGTGGCCATGCACAAGTTTTTTGGCGAAAACGTCTTCCGCGCCGACCTTTCCATTTCCGTTCCCGAGCTTGGCTCCCTGCTTGACCACAACGGCCCTGTTGGCGATGCGGAAGAAAATTCCGCCAGAGTCTTTGGGGCGGACATAACTTTTTATGTGCTCAACGGCACCTCCAACGTCAACCAGATCATCTGGCGCAGCCAGGTGCTGCGTGACGATATAGCCTTTGTTGACCGCAACTGTCACAAATCGCTCAACTATGCCATGGTCATTACCGAGGCATACCCCGTGTATATGACGCCACGGCGCAACCGGCGCGGCATCATCGGGCCGTGCAGGCTTTCCGAATTTTCAGAAAAAAGCATCCATAAAAAAATCGCCGCCAACAAGCTCATTCCTGACGAGCTGAAAAGCTGCCGGGTCAAGATGTCCGCCCTCACCAACTCCACCTATGACGGGCTGTGCTACAATGTGACCAACATCAAGAAGCAGCTCCGCAAGAGCGTGGACAACCTGCACTTTGACGAGGCGTGGTACGCATACGCCCGTTTCAGCCCCATGTATGAGAACCACTATGGCATGACGGATGCCGACAATGTGGCCGATCATCCGCCCATTTTCTGCTCGCAGTCCACCCACAAGCTGCTCACGGCCTTTTCGCAGGCCTCCATGCTGCACGTAAAGCACGGTACGCATGTGCGGATCAACCGCGATGAACTCAACGAATCCTACATGATGCACGGCTCCACATCGCCACAATACAACATGATCGCCTCGCTCGATGTGGCCACCAAGATGATGGACGACGACGGCGAGGTGCTGCTGCGCGACACCATTGCCGAGGCCGTTCGCATCCGCCGCAAGATCACCCTCATGGAGCGGGAAATGACCGCCAGGGGCGACTGGTTTTTCAGCATGTGGCAGCCCAGAAGGGTTCCTTATCAGAAGGGTATGCATGACTTTCTGGAAGTGCCCGCCGAATATCTGGCAGAAAACCAGCTTCCCTGGGTGCTGAACAGCGACAACAACTGGCACGGATTTGACGATATTGAGCCGGATTACGTCATGCTTGACCCCATCAAGCTGACCTTCATCACGCCCGGCCTTGCGGAAGACGGCACAATGGCGGATACGGGCATTCCGGCTGCTATTGTCACCAACTACCTGATACGGCACCGCGTGGTGTGCGAAAAAACCGACTATTATTCCTTTTTGCTGCTCAACTCCATCGGTACCACCAAGGCCAAGGAAGGGGCGCTCATCTCGGGCCTGCTCAAATTCAAGCAGCTCTATGACGCCAATGCCCCGCTGAGCGTGGCCCTGCCCGATCTCTACGCCGCCTTTCCTGAAACATACAAAGGTATTGGCCTCAGAGATCACAGCAACGCCATCCATCGGCACTTCCGCGAGCACAAGCTGCTGGACAAGATGCAGGCAGCCTTTCAGGGCATACCAGATCAGGTCATGCGGCCTGCGGAGGCCTACCATGAAGTGGTGCGCCACAATGTGGAATATGTGGAACTGGCCGACCTGCGCGGGCGCGTCCCTGCTGTCATGATTGTGCCCTACCCGCCAGGCATTCCCGTCATGATGGGCGGCGAGGTGATGAACGAGGCGGCGGAACCCATATTTGCCTATCTTGAGGCGCGCCAAAACTTTGAAAATGCCTTTCCCGGTTATGAAAGCGACATCCACGGCGTAGAACGCATAGAACGCGATGGCAAAAAATACTTCAGCGTATTGTGCATAAAAAAGTAGCCATGTCCGCTGATTCCTGCCCCGGAGCGCCGGAGAGCAATTTTTAACCGCAGCAAAAGGACGGCAGCCATGACCACGCCGGGCACTAAAAAACTTGGTCTTTTCGCCTGCATCACTGTGGTGGCGGGCAACATGATGGGGTCTGGCATTGCTCTTTTGCCCGCAAACCTTGCGGGCATCGGCAGCATATCGGTCATTGGCTGGCTGGTGGCCATTCTGGGAGCCATGGGCCTGGCCTATGTGTTTGCCCGTCTGGGCATGGAAGACCCACAGGAGGGCGGCCCCATAGCCTATGCCAGCGAAATCGGGCCGGAGCTGGGCTATCAGACGGGGCTGCTCTATTATCACGCCAACTGGATAGGCAATCTGGCCGTAGCCATAACCGGCGTGGACTATCTTTCGGTATTCTTTCCCGCGCTGGAGCATCCCCTGTGGGCAGGCTTCGCATCGCTGGCCCTCATCTGGATATTCACAGGCGTGAACATTCTGGGCGCGGCCTGGATAGGCAGGCTTGTTTCCATCGGGATCGTCCTGCTGCTGATCCCCGTATTCATTACGGGCACTGTGGGCTGGCTGTATTTTGATCCTGCGGTGTTTTCCGCCAACTGGCTCGCCGGGGGCAAACCTGCGGGCAGCTCCGTCATGAGCGCCGTTGTGCTTTGCATCTGGAGCTTCATAGGGGTTGAAAGCGCCTCGGTGAACACAGCGGTGGTGGACAACCCCAAGCGCAACATTCCGCTTTCCACCCTCATCGGCACGGCTCTGGCCGGGCTTGTGTACATACTTTCCTGCACGGCCATATCGGGAATGTTTCCCGCAAAGCAGATGGCGGAATCCGGCGCGCCCTTTTCGCTGGCAATGGGGCATATCTGCGCAGGGCTGCCCCTGGCCCATCTGGTGCCGGACATGGTTTCGGCAGTGACCGCCTTTGCCTGCCTGGCCTCGCTGGGCTCATGGATAATGCTTGTTTCCAACGCTGGCTGCCGCGCCGCGCAGGACGGAACCCTGCCGCCCATCTTTGGCAGAAAAAACGCCAAAGGTCAGCCCGTAGCAGGGCTGGTTCTTTCAGCCTGCATGATGAGCGCCATGCTGCTTTTGATGATGCTTGTCAGCCGCGCGGGGGACACGCAGGATCTGTTCAACAGCATTACCAGCGTGGCCGTGCTGCTGACGCTCCCGGCCTATTACTACTCTGCTCTGGCGCTGCTCAAGCGGTATGGTCTGCGCAACCGGGCCGCATGGCTCAAGGTTGCGGCATCGCTCGGCGCTTGCATGTTCTGCCTCATCGCCTTTTCCGGCGCGGAAAAAAACGCCCTGTCCGGGGCTGTCATTGTCATGCTGGGCGCGTTCATTTTCTATGTGGGCAAACCACGCCCCGCCCGTCAGGGATAGCGTAAAAAAAGGCCTTCTCCGGTTCATGGGAAGGCCTTTTTTGTTTCTATTCGGCATCTGGTCAGGCTCAGGGTTTGAGCATGCGCATGGAATCTGCCTTTCCGGCCACCACAAGAGAGTCTCCCTTGTGCAGAACTGTTGTGGCGGGCGGCACAAAAACAAAGGCATTTTTCCCCGCCGGGCGAATACCCATGACCATAACATTGAACTGCTGTATCAGGTTCAATTCAATGAGGGTTTTCCCGTCCCACTCTTCCACGCGCAGTTCCTGAATGGCAATGCCGCCGTACTTGGGGATAAGGTCGAGCATGCCGGGGTGGGTCAACTGGTGGGCCGCCATGACGGCAGCCTCGGTTTCCGGCACCATTGCGCGGGTAACATGCAGGCGTTGCAGAATTTTTTTGTGTTCTTCGTTGGAAGCTTTTACCCATATCTTGGGGCCGTTCAGCTCCTGCACGTTGAGGGTGATGCTCAACGACTGTTCCACGCTTTCCCCAACGCTGATCACCACCCAGTCCAGATCCTGCACATGCAGCGACCGCAGTACGGCAATATTGGTGGCATCGGCCTTGTATACGGTATCCAGCGCTTCTTCCGCCCTTTGCACCCTGACCTCGGACATATCAATGCCAAGCACTGTATGCCCCAGCGACACCAGGGTGGAGGCCATGCGCAGGCCAAATTTGCCAAGGCCGATAACGCCGATTTCCAGTTTTTTTTCCGCCATAATTACCTCTCTGACCGTCAGGCCACGACCGGGCAGGCCCGCCTACCCGATGGGAAGCTGGGCCTCTGCCACGCTGTAGGCCTTTTTTGACCGCAGGCTCTGCACCGCCATAAGCAGGCTCAAAATGCCCACCCGGCCCGCAAACATGCTGAAAATTATGATTCCCTTGCCCGCAGAACTCAAATCCTGCGTTAAATTTACGGAAAGCCCTACAGTGCCAAGTGCCGAAACTTCTTCAAACAGCAGGCGCAAAAAGGATGCGGCCTGAGTGCCCGCTCCGGCAATAACTTCACCTTCCGTGATGGCAAGCAGAAAGACCGAAATCCCCACAAGCATTGAATAGGCAAAAAACAGGGTCAGCGCCCGGCTGACATTCTCAGCCGCCACGCCGCGCCCTTCAAGCACAATCTGGCTGTCGCCCCGGAACTGGGCGGCAATGTAGCCCGCAAGCACGCGAAAAGTCACAACCTTGATGCCGCCAGCGCATGAACCGGGGCCACCGCCGATAAACATCAGGGCTATCAACACCAGCAGGGTGGCATCGCTCAGCACGACGAGGTCAATGGAACTGAAGCCTGCTGTACGCGCCACCACCGAATGAAAAAACATGGTGATGGCAAGATCGGCGCATCCATCCATTGTTCTCGGCACGCTCCCTCGCCAGAACTCAATGGCGAACATGACCACCCAGCCAAGAACAATAATTGAAAGGCTTGTTTTCACCACCAGACGGCTGAAGCGGCTGAGGCGGCGCACAGGCGCGCCCATGCGCCCCCCCGTGCAGATGCCCAGAAATTCCCGCAGCACGCCAAAGCCTATGCCCCCCAGAACAACACTGGACGCAATAACGGCATTAACGACCACGTCATCGCGAAAGAGAGCCAGGTTGGTTGTGCTCAGGGCAAAGCCTGCATTGCAGAAGGCTGAAACAGCATGAAACACGGCGCTGAACGGGTAGAAAAATACAGGGTCGTGCAGCCAGAGCAGGAATGCGGCCACTGCCTCAATGCCAAAAACCAGCCCAAGCACCTGCCGCAAAAAGGCGGCAAGACTGAAGTCACCCCACAGCAAGGCCTGACTTACGGCCTCGCGGCTGTTGAAGGGCACGTTATTGCGCCACAGCAGAAAAATGATGCTTGTGTAGGTCATGACCCCCAGCCCGCCGGTCTGGATGAGGCACAACAGTACCCCCTTGCCGAAAGGGCTGAGCACCTCGCTTATGTCCAGCGGCGAAAGACCGGTAACGCAGACAGCCGAGGTTGCGAGAAAGCAGGCGTTAATGGGGCTGATGCTCTGCCCCTTGGCCCAGCT
This sequence comes from Desulfovibrio desulfuricans, assembly GCF_024460775.1. Taxonomy (NCBI): domain Bacteria; kingdom Pseudomonadati; phylum Thermodesulfobacteriota; class Desulfovibrionia; order Desulfovibrionales; family Desulfovibrionaceae; genus Desulfovibrio; species Desulfovibrio desulfuricans. The sequence goes on from NZ_JANFYZ010000010.1 coordinate 93,438, forward strand.
TGCAGGCAGACCGAGCAGTACTGACCCCGCAATGATAACCGCAAGGAATGACAACACCGGCCAGGTGAAGGGACTCAAAAAACGTTTTCTTGCCATATCCCGTCTATGCCAGCCGGGGCAGGTAAATGCAAGGCATGGCAAGGCGGGCTTTACAGCAGATGGCATACGGAGTATTCATGTAACCAGTGCTAGGGGAGCCGCGGATCGTAAGGTTTGGCGGCTGAGAGTGGGATAAACCCAGACCCTATGAACCTGACGCAGTTCGCACTGCCGTAGGGAAGCCGCGGCCACGACGCTGTTCCGCTGCTTGTGGCTTTTTTTGCGCCCTGCGTCGCAACCCGCGAGGCACAACCATGTCTGCATCTTTTCGTTCGCAGAATTCCGCTCTGAGCGGCCTGCTGGACAAACACCTCACCAATCTGGCCGAGGAAGAACAACTCGCCCCCGAATCCATTGTTGAAGCCATAGAGGCGGGCACAATGGTGCTGCTGGGCAACCCCGCGCATCCCAACCTCAAGCCCATTCTTGTGGGCCAGCCCTCACGCATCAAGGTGAACGCCAACATCGGCACTTCGCCCCTGTGCAACTGCCCTGCTACGGAAGAACGCAAAATCAAGGCCGCCCTTGATGCCGGAGCCGACACCGTGATGGATCTTTCCATCGCGGGCGACCTTGACGCCCTGCGCCTCGGCATGCTCAAGGCCTGCCCCCTGCCGCTTGGCACCGTGCCGCTCTATGCCGTGGGCCAGCAGATTCTGGACGCGGAGCTGGATATCGCCACCATGCAGCCCGATGCCCTGTTTGCCGAAATCGCCAAGCAGGCTGAACAGGGCGTGGACTTCATCACCGTGCACTGCGGCCTTTCCAAACGCGGCGCTGAAATGGCCGTCAAAAACAACCGCGTGCTGGGCATTGTTTCGCGCGGCGGCTCCATGCTCGCCCGCTGGATGCTCGAAAACAACCGGGAAAATCCGCTGCTGGAATACTACGACCGCCTGCTGGACATCTGCCGCCCCTACAATGTCACCCTTTCGCTGGGCGACGGCCTGCGCCCCGGCGCGGGCGTGGACGCGGGCGATGCCGCCCAGTGGGAAGAAGTCATCAACCTGGGCCAGCTTGCCAAATACGCCCTTGAACGCGGCGTGCAGTGCATGATCGAAGGCCCCGGTCACGTGCCGCTCAATCAGGTGCGCACCCAGATTCAAGGCATCAAGCGCCTGACCAACAATGCCCCCCTGTACGTGCTCGGCCCCCTGTGCTGCGACAGCGCCCCCGGCTATGACCACATTGCCGGTGCCATCGGCGGCGCCATGGGCGTTGAGGCTGGCGTGGACTTTCTGTGCTACCTCACCCCGGCCGAACACCTTACCCTGCCTGACGAGGCGGACGTGCGCGCTGGCGTCATGGCCTCGCGCGTGGCCGCCCATGTGGGCGAAGTGGCCCTTGGCCGCCCCGCCGCAGTTGCCCGCGAGGCTGCCATGAACGCCGCCCGCAAGGCTCTGGACTGGGAAGCCATGTCCAAGGCCGCCCTTGACCCGCAGATGCTCGAAAAACGCCGCGAAGACCACAAGACAGAAGAAGTCTGCGCCATGTGCGGCAAATTCTGCTCCGTCAAGATGCTGCGCGGCCATTAGAACATTTAACACCTGAAATGCTCGCTTATGGCGGGCAAAAGCCTGTCTGCCCGCATTTTGCGACAAGGATTTTTCAGAAAATCATTGTCGAGCAGGTTCCCTGATTTACTGAAGGAGGCCCCCGCAAGGAGGCCTCCTTTTTTTGCCTCAGTAGGAGCATCGCGGCCTGCATACCCCATAATGATTGCTCCCGCACACAGCGGAACGCACCCTCCCCTCAAAGTTCTGCGCGCTGGCATTGCCCGTTCTGCATGCCGCCGCGCAGCTTCTCCCGTGTGTCAATGTTGCGTAAAAAAATGTTTGTGCGCTCAAAGAGCTTTACTATCTGCCCGAAAGTTCTTATAAACATTTCATGTGAAAAAAATAACAAAATTTCAATCAACCCGCCCTCGCGGCGGATATGTGCCATAGCACACTGGAGGATCATATGTGGGATCAGGCTGCCGATTACAAGAATGTGCGGGAAATCCGCGTTAAGACAACTACCTATCTGGGCGTTGGCGCCATTGATAAAATAGACGATATCCTTGCCCAGCTTAAGAGCGAGGGCATCACGTCCATACTCTGCGTTTGCGGTGGGCGTTCATACAAAATCACGGGCGCTTGGGACAAGGTTGAAGCCGCAGCACAAAAGCACGGAGTCACGTTGGCGCTCTACAATCGCGTCACCCCCAACCCCACCACCGACAGTGTGGACGAGGCCGCAGCCTTGGGCCGTTCAGTCAATGCGGGCGCAGTGCTGGCCATAGGCGGCGGCAGCCCCATCGACTGCGGCAAGAGCGCCGCCATCCTGCTGGCAAACCCCGGCAAGACTGGCGATGATCTGTACTGCTTCCGCTTTACGCCGCAAGCGGCCCTGCCCATCATCGCCATCAACCTCACCCACGGCACCGGCAGTGAAGTCAATCGCTTTGCCGTGGCAACTGTGACCAAGCTGAACTACAAGCCCGCCATTGCTTACGATTGCATCTACCCCCGCTTTGCCATTGACGACCCCGCGCTCATGACCGGGCTTTCACCCGACCAGACGCGTTATGTGTCCATTGACGCCGTCAATCATGTGGTGGAAGCCGCCACCACCACTGTCACCAACCCCTTTGCCATTTCGCTGGCGGCAGAGACCATCCGGCTTGTGCACCAGTGGCTGCCTGCCGCCCTTGCCGATCCCTGCGACCTCAAGGCCCGCTATCAGCTGTGCTACGCCGCCATGCAGGCAGGCGTGGCTTTTGATAACGGTCTGCTGCACTTCACGCATGCGCTTGAGCACCCCCTGAGCGCCGTCAGCCCCGACCTGTCGCACGGTCTTGGGCTTGCCGTTCTGCTGCCCGCAGTAATTCTGGAATGCTACCCCGCGCGGCCCGATGTGCTGGCGCACATTCTTGCGCCCCTGGCCCCCGGCCTCAAGGGCCTGCCGGAAGAAGCTCCGCAGGCCGCCAAGGCTGTAGAGCAGTGGCTTGCCAGTGTGGGCGTGCCGCAAAAGCTTGAAGACCTCGGCGTGACCGCCGCTGACGTGGACAAGTTCTGTGATCTGGTGGAACAGACCCCTTCGCTGGGCCTGCTCATTTCCGTTGCGCCTGTGGAAGGCACGCGGGAACGCGTGGCGCGCATTTACAACAATTCTCTCAAGCCCATGGCTTAAAAAGGATCGCCATTGCCAACGCACTGTGCGTTGCAATTGAAAGAGGTCAGCGCGTGAGTGCTGGCCTCTTTTTTGGGGTGCCTGCGCGGCGAGCGATTTCGCCTCCCCGGCATGGTGTTGTGAATATTTGCTGCCCTTCGGGCGCTTGGTTACGCCCGCCAGCGGAGCTTGGGACGCCTGTGTGGCGTGCGATTTCGCCTTCCCGGCGCGGTGTTGTGAGTGGTTGCAGCCCTGCGGGCGCACTATTTCGCCCTTAGGCGAAGCTTGGGACGCCTGTGTGGCGTGCGATTTCGCCTTCCCGGCGCGGTGTTGTGAG